>MUKB01000124.1 GCA_002049785.1 Caldifarciminota bacterium 4484_100 | reverse complement strand
GGATAAGAAAACCATTTTGGAATTGGGAAAGAATTAGTTATTAAGTCATTATGTCATTGAGTCATTGGAAAAGCATTAGTCATTAAGTTATTAAGTCATTTAAAAACCTTAAGTCATTGAGTCATTGAAACACCTTTAGTCATTAAGTTATTAAGTCATTAAGTCATTGAAAAATCAGAGATGCTGAAATGAATTCAGCATGACAAACACACCATTTCGGATTTCGAATTTCGGAATTCGGATTTAAAAACATTAAAACCGGAGATGCTGAAACAATACTGAGATATCTCAGCACAGGATTCAGCATGACAAACGAGAGAAACCAGAAAAACGAGACAAACGAGAAAAACCAGATAAACCAGACAAACCAGAAAAACGAGAAAAACCAGAGAAACCAGACAAACCAGATAAACGAGATAAACCAGATAAACCAGAAAAACGAGACAAACCAGATAGAGGTTCTATAGTTTTTTTATAAAACCGGTAATGAGCCGTGCTGACCTTTCAATATCCTTCAGTGCAACAACCTCAACCGGTGAATGCATATACCTCACCGGAATTCCGATAATACAGGTGGGGATGCCCTCACGATTGAATGCAATCGCATCCGCATCGGTTCCGGTGAAACCGGTTATCGGCTCCACCTGATAGGGTATCTCCAGTTCCTGCGCCGATTCAATCAATAAATTGTATAACTTCTCAGGAATGGTTGCACCACGGGCAATTGTCGGTCCTTTATTTAAAGCGAAGAATTCTCCCTCTCTCAGACCCGGATATTCGCCAAAGGTTACATCAACGACCAGACCATAATCAACCGGCAGGCGATAAGAATGGACCCGCGCGCCGAGTGAGGTAAATTCTTCCTGATTTGTCGCAACAAAATAGACATTTACCCGATGAGCAGTCTTTGCCAGTTCCTTTAATACCAGAATACCGCAGGCGACCCCAGCCCGGTCATCAAGCGACTTTGCACTCCTTAAATCGTTGTTGAGTTTGTAGTATCGATTGGAAAATGTAATAACATCACCGATCTGGACATTCTCCTTCACATAATCTGCAGGAAGACCGATATCAACAAATAGTTTATCAAGGGGCTGAACCTTATTCCTTTCATCCGGGGTCAGAAGATGTGGAGGCCTAACACCGACATAGCCATTGAGCTCAACCTTACCAGAAATCACTACTTCCTGGCCCGGAAGTAGTCGAATATCTGAACCTCCAACCGGACTGAAATAAATTCGACCCACCTCATCAATAGAACTGACAATATATCCAATTTCGTCAAGGTGGCAGGCAAGAAATAGACTCTTGTTTTCCGAACCCTTTAACAGTGCGGTGACACTTCCGTCTGGATTAATTTCGGCATTAATATCAAGGGCCTCCAGTTCTTCTTTTATTCTGGTGCGGATATTGCCGGTATAACCTACACCGATACCCTGGGTAAGTTTTTCTAACAAACCATCAAGATACTCCATCTTTTCTGCTCCTTGTCCTTCTTGTAGTCTGATGCTTCGTTGGTTTTGTAGATGAAGATATTTTTTCTTCCAGGGTGCAGAAGACAAGATTACCAGAGTCAAAAGAGAGCATCGTCTTCACCCGCGCACTTACAATCTGATTGATAAAATGGGCACCGTTCTGAACGATAATCTTCACACCCTCGATATAGCCAACCCCTTCCCCGGGGTTTAGACCCTTTTTCAGAATCCTGACCATTATTATCTTATCCGGAGAAAAGATCGGGGTGAGGGTACGATAGATATCCCTGATATCAATAACCCTGACTTCAGGAAAGAACTTTGCCTGTCGGCAGACCTCGTCCGATGTCGTTATCACCTTTGCCTTGCGACGGGATGCAAGTTGCAACACACAAACCTCCTCAACCAGACCGTTTCCCCTCTCCACAACAAATTCGACCGGTGCATTTCTTTTCAGGACCTGGATTGCCCGGTCGCAAACAGTCCGACTCGCCCGTCGGACGATCGATTTAACTAACTGAGGGATCAATATTCTACCCTCAAGAAATTTTTTCTCAAACAGATGAATAACCCTTCCATCAAGGATACTGGAAGAGTCAAGGACATAGCGAACCTCTTTTCTGAACAATAGCATAATATCCTCCTATATCCCCAGTGCAATCTTCACCGCATCCTTAACCTCATTAACAGGAAGAACCTCAATTTTGCCCTTATCATTGAACGAATTCTTATCCGGAATAATCGCCATTTGAAAACCCAATTTTTCTGCCTCCTTAATGCGAGATTCGATATTGAAGACAGGCCTCACCTCACCTCCAAGTCCAACCTCACCGATAACCACGGCGTGTTCATCAATCGGAATATTTTTTATGGAAGAGGCGATTGCAAGGATGATACCGAGGTCGCAGGCAGGTTCAAAGACACGCGAATCCCACCCACCGCATTAACAAAACAGTCAAATCTTGCAACCCCGATTCCCAATCGCCTTTCCAGAACCGCAATGAGCATTGCAAGCCTCTTATAATCCACACCCGATGTTACACGTTGAGGATAGTTGAAGACACTGGGACTGGTAAGGGCCTGAACTTCGACGAGCAGGGGTCGGGAACCTTCAATTACGGTAATAATCGCTGAACCTGAATTTCGAGAACCGGATATAAACAACCGTGATGGATTGGCAACCTCCTTGAGTCCAAACTCCGACATTTCAAAAACACCGATTTCATTGGTCGAACCAAAACGATTCTTTATCGCCCTCAAAATTCTGTATTGCTGGGTCTTATCACCCTCAAAATAGAGCACCGTATCAACGATATGCTCCAGGGTCTTGGGGCCGGCAATCATCCCGAATTTTGTAACATGACCGATGATCACCGTAGTAACACCTTTTTTCTTGGCAAATCTCATTATCCGGGCGCCACACTCCCGAACCTGACCAACACTGCCGGGTGCAGATGAGAGCTCTGAGCTGAAAACGGTCTGAATCGAATCGATCACCATTAAATCAGGAACCAGGTTTTCGGCACAGTCAAGAATGGCATCGATATCGGTCTCCGCAAGAAATTTAATGTTGTCACCCTTTATCCCCAAACGCCGGGCACGAAGTTTGACCTGATGGGCAGACTCTTCACCACTCACATAAAGGATACTCGCTCCATTTTCCGCAAGGGGTGAAGAAACCTGGAGCATCAGAGTGGACTTTCCGATTCCCGGGTCACCGCCAAGGAGAATGAGCGAACCCCTTACAAGTCCTCCTCCCAGCACCTGGTCAAATTCATTCAACCCGGTGCTCGTGCGGTCCTTCTGCTCCATCGGCACCTCGGACAGAGAAATTACACGTGGTGGCTCACGCTCAGGCTTTGCTGTCTTCTTCTCAATCGTCTCCTCTACCATTGTATTGAACGCACCACAGTTTGGACATCGACCCAACCATTTTGGAGATGATGCACCACAATTCTGACAGATAAATCTCGTCTTCATCAGTCTCAGAAAACCTTGATCTGAAGATATTTCTTGGGATGTGCCTTGATGTCCTCGAGCAACTCCCTTAAGGCGGTGTTGGTCTTTTTGACCTCGTTATAGAGTTCGTCTGACTTCAGTAACTTTGCCACAGTTCCCTCGCCCTTCAAAAGGGTCGATAACGAATCCAGACGCACCATAAGAATGTCCAGCTTCTCGGTTGGTCCCTTGAGCGTCACCGCAAGCAATTTCATATTTCTATCCACCTCTTTGAATAGTCGGTTAACTGTCTTCTCTAAATCTGGTGGTTTAAATGTCTTAAAGACCTGGGCAAGACTATCAAATTGGAGCACAAGCGCCTCAAGGTCCAGGGTTTCATTAATTCCGGAAAAGACAGTAGAAGTCTTATCACTTTTTCCTAAGGTTATCTTTACATAGCGGTCAGCACCCATATAGCTGACCGAGCGGATTGCAATCTTTGAATCCTCAGGTAAATGAATCTTCCGGTCGAGACTGAGGATAGCAAGGACCTTATCATTTTCAATCTTGAACGACCTCACCTTGCCTTTTTCCAGTCCGAATACCAGCACCGGATCACCTATCTTCAGACCCGAGACATCATCAAAATAGACCTTGATGTCATAGGTATTCCTCATACTGATTCGACCGGTAAGCCAGGTATAGAGAATAATAAATATCACCACCCCGGCAATGACAAATATTCCCACCAAAAAGTCGCGAAATCGGTTACTCATAAAACTCCTTATCAACCTTGCTCAACCTCTTGAGTCTGGCATTCTTCAACATATAGACCTCATCACCTACCGCGCGGGCGGTTTCCAAATCATGTGTCACCACAATACCACTCTTTTTATATTTTCTCTTCAATGCGATAATAAGACCGACCACCCGATCCCGGGCAATGGGGTCAAGCCCGGTTGTGGGCTCATCATAAAAAAGATATTTAGGGTCCAGAGCCAGGGCACGACCGATCGCAACGAGCCGACGCATCCCTCCGGAAAGTGCCCGGGGATAGAGTTCTTCTTTTCCCTCCAGACCAATAATCTGTAGAATCCTGCGAATCTGTTCCTGAACCGTTTTTCTATCCATTGATGTATGCTCGAGAATCGGTAAGGCGATATTCTCAAAAACATTCATCGAATCGAACAGCGCGGTTCCCTGAAAAACATAGCCGATATTCTTACGAATCTCATAAAGTTTCTGTTTTGCGGCAGTAAGTATTGATACACCATCAAAGAGCACCTCTCCCCCATCTGCAGGTATTAGACCGACCATCGATTTCAGAAGCACGGTCTTGCCGGTTCCTGAAGGTCCGAGGATGACAATCAACTTCTCATCCGCAACCTTGAAACTCACCCTGTCGAGCACAACCAGGCCATCAAAATGTTTTGATAAATCTTTAACCTCAATCATCCGAACACCACCAGGGCGATGAGAAAGTCGAGAATCAGAATTAGAATGGATGAAACGACGACTGCATAGGTGGCAGAACGCCCCACCTCCCTTGCACCACCCTTTACCTGAAATCCGAAATAACATCCTGAGGTTGCGATAACCAGACCGAAAAAGAGGGTCTTAACAAGACCTCCAAAGAAATCACGCACAAAGAAGTAGTGGGTCAATCCATAATTGAAGACGCTGAACGGAACATTGAGAAAATAGTGGGCATAAAGGCCAGCAAAAAGAAGGGCATCAAATTCTGCGATAACGCAGAGCAGAGGCATTGAAATCACGGTTCCGATAATCCTGGGAAGGGAGAGAAATCTATATGGGTCGATTGCCATCACCTCAAGGGCATCGAGCTGTTCAGTAACCCGCATTGTGCCAATCTCAGCTGCCATCGATGAGGCACATCGGCCACTCACCATCAAGGCGGTGAGGACAGGGCCGAGTTCAATTACCACCATCCTGCCTACGGTAGAACCGAGTAGATATCGAGGCACCGTTCCAATCAACTGATAAGAGGTCTGCACCGTGGTCACCAGACCAACAAATGTAGCAATGATAACGATAATCGGCAGACTTCCGATCCCAACATTGTAGACCTGTTCAAGGATTCGGTCCTTTGTTCTGTGGATATTCCAGGGGATGAATACGGACCGGGCAAGAAACTGAGAAAAATCACCAATGCCACTAATAATATTCACTTTCTTCCTCCACCAACTCAGTTCAACGATTCCGGTTGGTCCATTACGCTGTTTGGCAACATTTATCTCTGCAATACCTTTTCTATCGGTTTGCCTGTTATATACCTCCTCACGGTAGATGAAAATTACCACATCTGCGTCCTGTTCAATGGCTCCGCTCTCACGCAGGTCAGCAAGCAGTGGGCGTTTATTCTTTTCTCTGCGTTCAGGCATCCTTGAAAGCTGAGA
>MUKB01000123.1 GCA_002049785.1 Caldifarciminota bacterium 4484_100 | reverse complement strand
TTCGGATTTCGGAATTGAAAAAAAGATTTAGTCATTGGAAAACCAGTAAAACCAAATATTAGTGTATCAGTTCTTTTATCTTCTTAATCAGATTTAGTGCAGGTTCATACCTGCCAATAGGAATTATATAAAAACCATCTACAAATTTCTCAACCCTTTCCGCAGTTTCATATAGAATTGCTAATTCATCCCGCTTATCGAGTTCGATTATATACTTATATGGAATTCCAAGAAACTTCATCAATTTGAATGCCCTTTTCTTTGAATATAAAAATGAGAGACCAGCAATCACCTTCGCTTTCGAATGGGCACGGCGGAATTCAGAGATGATTCTCAAAAATTTTTCGGTATCAAATATGGGCTGGGTAAAGAATACCTCTGCCCCACACTCGAGTTTTCCCTTTGATTTGATAAATTCACCACGCACATTAACTACATTGGGGTTGAAACTGGTGCAGAGACAGAAATCGACCGGTGGAATCGCCTTTCGTGAAGAGGTAATCCCAGCACTCAAATTACGGGCAATCTCGAGTAATTTCTGGGAATTCAATTCGAATGAACTTCTGCCCTCAGCAGGTGTATCACCGGTAACACACAGAATATTTTCAATACCCAGTGCCGATGCCCCGAGCAGATGGCTTTCAAAACTGAGCGAAGTGAAATGCCGGGCGACAAAATGTGGGATCGTCTCTATGCCCAGATTTTCCTGAATAATATGTCCATAACACAGGGCATCCGGTCTCAACTTACCAAGGGGATTTGAGGGAATATTGAATGCATCTACATAAGCCTTGAAACGGGCAAGCTGTTCTAAAAGGTCTTTAACCCGGCACGAAATCGGGAGGAGAATTTCCAGGGTTATAATCTTGGAGCGGGCAAGTTTATCCCTGAGCATTTCTATTTTTCTTTTAAGAGTTTCAGACCATCAAGGACATTACGAACCGCAGCATAGGCACCAATCTTATGAGCATAGGCACTGCTTACATTGGGACCTCCGATTATCACCTTTACATTGAGTTTATGCTCTCTCAATCTCTTTATGACATTCTCCATTTCCGGCATCGTTGTGGTCAGGAGGGCACTCAGTCCGACCACATCGGGCTGATATTTTTTGACGGCGCGGATAATCTTTTCGGCTGGAACATCCTTACCAAGGTCAATCACATAATAACCTGCAGACTCGAATATCATTCCTGCAATATTCTTTCCGATATCATGGATATCGCCCTTGACCGTAGCCAGGACAATCCGTCCCTTCTTCTGTTTTTTGGGAAGATATTTTTTTAGAATCTGTAGTATCGCCTTGGCAACCGAAGCGGACCTCAGAAGGTCAGGGATGAAGTATCTACCAGTCTCGTAATAATCACCCACTGTCTTCAAGGCACGAGCGATATAGTCATCAATCAATTGCTGGGGTTTGATTCCAGAGTTAAGCAGGTTCTTCGCCTGTTCCACGCCTGATTTTTTATTACCCCGGACAATCGCCGAGACCAAGTCAAGTGGAACCGGGGTTTTAGATTCAACTCTAACAGAAGGAGCAGACCTTGATGAAAATTGAGATATCCAGTCTGAAGTCTTGGCCCGGAACAGGGCACGGGCTGAGGCGACTGCATTCATTACTGGTTCACTCAGAGGATTCAGTATTAAAAATGTCGTCCCTGATCTTATGGCGGCACCGACAAGCTGAGCATTCAGCAGAGAACGACCAGGCAGGCCAAATGATACATTGGAAATCCCGAGTATCGTTTTAAGACCGAGTTGATTTATCTTCTCAACCGCCTGGAGCGTATATAATACCTGGGACGGCTCAGTGGCTGAAGAGAAGACCAAGGGATCAAAGATCAAATCCTGTGCTGGAAAATTCAGTTCCCGGGCGACTCCAAGGGCGAGTTTGAGGTTTGCAATCCTTTCTTCACAGGTCCGGGGAATTCTCTTACCGATAAGCGAAATCACCGCCTTGAATCCATATTTCTTAACCAACGGTAGCCAACGCAAAAGTTCTTTACGTCGTGCCGGGATTGAATTATAGACACCGACCCCGGGATAGAATGAAAGTATCTTTTCAGCAACATCAAAATTCTGGGTGTCGATAAACAGGGGAAGGTGGGTGTGTTTAATAACCTCAAAGACCGCTTTTTTCATTGTGGTGAGTTCATCTTTTTCAATAACAAATGCATTTACATCAAGACAATGGGCGCCTGCTTTTTCCTGTAGTCTTGCCTCCTCACCAAAGATTGAGTAATTATCGTTGAGGAGTTGTTCCTTAACCTTTTTTCGGCCTGAAGGGTTTAGCCGTTCACCAACGATTATGACATCTTCATTTTTTACACCGAGAATCTGGTGGGGAGATGCAAGATAGAATCGGTCCTGATACTTACGGGGACCAGGTTGTACCCGATGTCTTGCAATTCGGCGAATATATTCGGACCCGGTTCCGCAACAACCACCTATTATGTTTGCACCGGCCCGGACAAATTTTTTAAAGAACCGAGCCATCTGGATATCAGAATAGGTGTGATAAATCCGGTTTTTATCAATCTTCACCTTGCCCGCATTCGGTTTTATTAAAAGGGGAAGGCGGGTGACCTTTGACATCCGCTCAATCGCCTCAATCGCAGTTTCAGGTGTGGTGCAATTTATACCTACAGCACGGGCACCGAGTGCGGAAAAGGTTATGGCGATAGACTCAGGTGGCTCGCCGAATACGGTCCGTCCATTATCCTGCAGGGAAAGGCTTACAAAGATATCATCAGTGAAATTCTTTGCGGCAAGAAATGCGGCTTTCGCCTCAATGATTGAGGTGAAGGTTTCAATCATAAACCTTTTTATACCGCTTAAATGAAGGATATAAAAAATTTTTTTAAATGTCTTTAGAACATCTTCAAAATCCACCTCGCCATAGGGCTTTATCAGCTCACCAATCGGTCCTACATCACCCAGGACAATTACACGGGCTTTTGCTGCCCTGACAGCCAGGTCTGCTCCGGCCTGCAGGACCTTTTTTAATAGTTTGTTAGAAATATTTAAGGGATTGGCACTGAATGTATTGGTTAAGATGGCATCTGAACCGGCTTCGATATATCTTTGATGAAGTTCATATACTGCTGATGGGTTCCTGAGATTCAAAATACTCGGAGACTCACCCGGTTCCAAGCCTTCATTCAGGAGATTGGTTCCGGTTGCTCCGTCAAGAAAGAGAACCCTCTTCTTTAGAACCTCTTTAGAACCTTTTCAAGTTTTCGCATTGCCTATTCTACATAAATAAAATTTTTAGTCAATATATCTGGTTGAAAAACATTCAGTCATTAAGTCATTAAGTCATTGGAACATCGTTAGTCATTATGTCATTAAGTCATTGAGTCATTCGTTTTCTTGACATAAGTATTAAACTGGATAGAATAAAGTAAGGAGGTATTGAATGATTGGTCTTGTTCTTTTAACAATTTTTATGCAGGTCAAAGGACCTGCACCGGTATTGAATTTTGACAAACCTCTATTACTTGCTACAGGAATCGGTTATGGAACGACTTCGGTAAAGGCTTCTACCTATGAAATTATTCTTTATGCAGATACCTATGCCGAGGATGAAAACAGTGCGAGGGATAAGGCATTAGCAGTAAGAAATCAGATAAAAAAAATCGCAAGTGAATATGGGGTTAAGGAAGAAGATATCCAGCTTACCAACTTCAATTCATTACAGCCGGTCGCTGACGACCCATATTATCGGGTTGAACAGGACTTGAAAATTTCCTTCAAGAAACCAGAAAAACTCTCACAATTTAAGTCAAAAACCCTTGAAGTTACTGGCGTCCAGATCGGTTCGATTACACCGGTTATCAAAGGCACAACCGATTATGGCCCTGCAATCAAGAAGGCAAGGAAAGAGGCAATCAACTCTGCATACAATGAAGCCAAGGAACTTGCCAAGGGGGTTGGGGTGCTCTTAGGGGAACCTGTTTTCATAACTGAGGATATCAACTATCCTACTTATACCGGATATGAGGCACCGGTTGAGGCAAAGATAAAAGTGAAGGTATCTATCTACTACAACATAATTTATAAAAAATAAGAGGAGGCAAAATGATAAAAAAATTCTTTGCACTGGAAGAACTGGGCACAAATGTAAAAACCGAAATCCTTGCAGGGGTAACCACCTTTATGACGATGGCATACATTGTGGTGGTAAACCCGGCAATCCTTCAGGTAGCAGGAATCCCAAAAGGTCCATCAATGGTCGCAACCATCCTCTCCGCATTCTTCGGAACAATCATTATGGGGGTTTATGCAAAAAGACCGTTTGCCATTGCACCATATATGGGTGAAAATGCCTTTGTCGCCTATACCGTGGTCAAGGTTTTGGGTTATTCCTGGCAGACCGCACTCGGGGCAATCTTTATCGGCGGCGTTCTGTTTACACTCATTACAATACTCAAACTCAGGTCCTGGCTCGCCAATGCAATTCCGCTCGGACTGAAATACTCATTTGCGGTGGGAATCGGCTTATTTCTGACCTTTATCGGCCTGAACGATACCGGGCTGGTAAAACTCGGAGTTCCTGGTGCACCGGTCCAGGTCGGAAATATCCGCTCCCCTGAGGCTCTGCTTGCGGTTTTTGCAATCCTCCTCATCGCAATTTTAATCATAAAAAAGGTGCGTGGAGCAATTTTAATTGGAATTCTTGCTACAACATTTTTGAGTTTTATATTCAAAATTGCACCAGCACCAACCCGGTGGTTGAGCCTTCCACCATCCCTCTCCCCTATCTTTCTGAAACTTGATATCCTTGGTGCACTGTCCTGGGGTTTCTTTGCAGTCATTCTTACCGTCTTTGTAATGGATTTTGTCGATACAATGGGAACATTGATTGGTGTATCAGCACGTGCCGGACTGCTTGATGAAAACGGCAACCTTCCGGAAATAGAAAAACCGATGCTTGCTGATGCCCTTGCTACAGTATTCGGCGCCCTGGTGGGAACTACCACAACCGGAACATTCATTGAATCAGCCACAGGCATCGAAGAGGGTGGACGGAGTGGTCTTACTGCCGTTGTAACCGCACTCCTGTTTCTGGTATGTCTCTTCTTTGCCCCACTCTTCACTGCAATACCCGCCCAGGCATACGGACCCGCCCTGATCATTGTAGGGATGTTTATGATATCCTCTATTACAAAGATAGATTTCTCTGATTATACTGAACTGATACCCGCTTTCTTTGTGATTACACTGATGAGCTTCACCTATAATCTGGGTATTGGAATCACCGCGGGTTTTGTCCTCTACCCAATCTTTAAACTGGTATCGGGAAGAACTAAAGAGGTTGCATCAGGACTCTGGTTTCTCTTTGTCCTATCAATACTCTTCTATATCTTCTTCCCCTACTAATTTTTCTACCCATTTGAGGAGAACAGGTGATCGCTATACTCTTTTTGGTCTTAAATATAAGCCCTTTTTACGAAGCCGATTTCTTATCCCTGCCTGGACGTTCAATCAGCATCTTCTCCAATCCTGCAGGCTTAGGGATCCAGCCCGGAGCAGAATTATTATTCACTTACCATCCTCAGCCAAAGACTCTTACCAGCGGGCTGGAACTTGGTAATGTCGGTTTTGGGATAAAAAAGGTTGATAGCCTCTTATATTTTGAAATTGGGGTCGGATACAAGTTACCCGGTGCGGTAGCATTGGGTTATTCATATATATTCGGTGATACATCAAGCTATATCTTCGGGCTGCTCTGCAGACCATCAGCCTCCTTCTCCATCGGTTATCGCACCACCTTAGGAGAAAAAAAGGCGATGCGGGGAGGGATCGGAATCAGACCGTTTAAAAGATATCTTACGCTCTGCTTTGACTTAGAATACGAAGGGATAGACGATACATTATGCTATTTTTATGGTGGTATCCTGGAACCGATGCAGGGTGTGCGACTACAATTTTATACTGATGAAGACTTTAACTGGCATGCAGGACTGGAATTGTCTTCAGAAAGAATCAATCTTGCGGGTTCATATTCAAGTGTGAACAAAAAATTGAGTGGAGGGATAATCTTTTCAGCCCAGAAATATCATAGGGAATGATATAGAAAAAGGCATTTCGAATTTCGGAATTCGGATTTCGGATTTGAAAAAGATTGAGTCATTGGAAAACCAATAGTCATTGAGTCATTGGAAAAGATTTAGTCATTGAGTCATTGTGTCATTGAGTCATTGGAAAAGATTTAGTCATTGAGTCATTGTGTCATTGAGTCATTGGAAAAGCATTAGTCATTAAGTTATTAAGTCATTTAAAAACCTTAAGT
>MUKB01000122.1 GCA_002049785.1 Caldifarciminota bacterium 4484_100 | reverse complement strand
AAAAACCAAAGCCCCAGAACTTATTGACATACCCCTGGTATTCGATAGAATATTATATGATAAAGGGGTTGAAATGCTTGTTAACTTAAATAGGATTCTGCCTGAGGCAAGAAAAAAGGGGTATGCGGTTGGTGCCTTTAATACCTCAAACTTAGAAATTACCCAGGGGATTATCCGGGCCGGGGTTGAACTCAATTCACCGCTGATCATTGCGACCAGTGAAAAGGCGATTCAGTATGCCGGGATTGAGAATATCTCCGAGATGGTCAGAACCCTGGCAAGGACCATAAGAATTCCGATTGCTCTTCATCTTGACCATGGTCGTTCATTCGATATTGTGCGTGCCTGTGTCAAAAACAGTTACACCTCGGTGATGATTGATGGTTCGCACCTGCCATTTAAGGAGAACCTCAAACTTACCCAGAGGGTTGTAAAATTTGCCCATAAATATAAGGTTTCGGTTGAGGCAGAACTGGGCAGGCTTGCTCTGGGTGTGATGCCCTGGCGATTGCGATCGGCACCTCGCACGGCGCCTATAAGTTCAAGGGAATGCCCAAATTGCGGATTGATATCCTCAGTGAGATCGCCCAGAAGGTAAAGATTCCCTTAGTGCTTCATGGCGCCTCTGGAGTAAAACTGAAATGGATAAATCGGGTGAATCGGTTTGGTGGAAGACTTGAACATACCCGAGGTGTTCCAGACCGGCTAATAAGACTTGCAGTGAAAAATGGGATCTCCAAGATTAATACCGATACTGATCTGAGGATTGCATTTACTGCAGGACTCAGGGAGTACTTGAAAAAGAATCACCCTTATCTCCTGTGCCCAAAAAAAGGAGTATCACTATACAAATTTCCTTTTTGGTGCACCCTGTGATATCAAATTCTATTATATCGATGATACCCGGGCAAGAGAGATTATCGATGTGATTGACCTGGAGTTGACCCGACTCGATTCCCTTTTGAATTACTTTTCAAAGAAGAGTCTGGTTACCGAACTTAACCAGAACCTTCGGATCAAGGCACCGGGTGATATTATCTATCTCTTTTCCTTGTGCGATTCTGTATCAAACCTTACCAACGGCTTATTCGATATCTCAATCGCGCCCCTGGTCAAGGCCTGGGGTTTTTATGAAGGCAAAAAAAGGGTTCCTGACTCCTGTGAAATAGAGAAGCTCAAACCCCTGGTCGATTTTCGTAAAATTAAAATAGAAAAAGATTCTATTATCATTGAAAAAGGGATGCAGGTCGACCTTGCCGGCATTGCCCAGGGCTATGCTGCAGACCGTGTCGGAATGATTCTCCGGCAGCGGAGTGTGCGTTCTGCAATCATCGATATCGGCGGTGAAATTCTCTGCATCGGTGAATCACCCCGGGGCGGTCCCTGGCGTGTGGGAATAAAGAATCCCCGGGGCAAAGGGATAATTGAGACCGTGGAATTGAAAGACTCTGCAGTCTCCACCTCAGGCGATTATGAAAAATTTTTTGTGATTGACAATAAGAGATACTGCCATATCATCGATCCCGGCACCGGATATCCTGCCCGGAATTTTGCCTCGGTCACGATATTTGCAAAGTCCGCAGGGTTTGCCGATGCCCTGGCAACTGCAGTTTCGATTATGGAAAGGGAACAGGCAATAAAATTCCTTGATTCTTTAAAGATTCACGCTATAATATATTACTATGACAGAAAAGACCAGAAACTGCATCGGCTCGAGGTGAAGTAATGGTTGAAGCGCGCTATTATAAAAAGCGGGAAGGCTATATTGAATGTCAGCTCTGTCCGCATTTCTGCAAGATTCAACCCGGGAAACTGGGTGTATGCCGGGCAAGAAAGAATGAATCTGATAAATTATGGGCAATCAATTATGGTGAGACAACATCGGTTGCATTAGACCCGATTGAGAAGAAACCGCTCTACCATTTTTATCCTGGAACACAGATATTGTCGATTGCCTGCAACAATTGTAATATGCGCTGTCCATTCTGCCAGAACTGGGAAATCTCCCAGACTGATACAAAGACCGAACAGTTGCCTCCGGACCTCCTTCTCAAAATTTATCGAGACCATCCTTCATTGGGTGTAGCATATACATACACCGAACCTTTGATGTGGTTTGAGTATCTCATCGATGTTGGCAAATTGATTCATAATGAGGGTGGTAAGAATGTTCTGGTGACCAATGGGCTGATTAATGAAGAACCACTTCTGGAACTTCTTCCCTTAATTGATGCGATGAACATCGACCTCAAGACAATGGACCCTGATGTTTATAAAAATGTCCTGTTTGGTGACCTCGATACTGTAAAAAGGACGATTGAGACCGCCCATAAAAATTGTCATATTGAGATTACAAATCTTCTTGTTACCGGACTCAATGACCGAAAAAGGGATATCGACCGCTTGATCGATTATGTAGCATCCGTGGGCAGGGATATACCCCTACATTTTTCCCGTTATTATCCAAATTATAAGTACTGGATGGCACGCGCTGTGCCAATTGTGGTCAGGAGATTAATATTGTTCGATAAGGAGGTGATATGGCAAAGAGGAGATTAAAGACCATAATCTTGGGAGTAATCCTGGGTGGAATTATCGGCTCCGCATTATCATTTTTTCTGGCTGGACTCTTTCCCAGGGGTCCGGTTAAAAATCTTCTCTTCAGTGCCCTGAAGGTCGGTTTTTCTACCGCAAAGGTGAACCTCGGTTTTTTCACATTCTCAATTGGCTTGAGCATCAATATTACACTAATCACCATTATCTTTATATTTCTGGTAATGTATCTATTACATAAAGTTTAAAATATTTATGGAGGAATCTGGTTATGTTTTTGGCTGGTGAGTTTATAAAAAAAGAGAAGACCGTTGAGGTCAAGAACCCCTATGATGACAAGGTTATTGAGAAGGTTGGTCTGAGTGATGAAGCAGATATCGAGAAGGCGGTCTCGACCGCCCAGAAGGGTTTTGGGTTCTTGAAGGATATGCCGGCAGGAGAGCGGGCACGCATCTTAGAGCGCACTGCGGAGATTATGACCGAGAAGAAAGAGGATTTTGCCCGGACCATTGCTTTAGAATCGGGCAAGACCATAAACGAAGCCCGGGGAGAGGTGGTGAGGGCGATAAATACAATGAAACTCTCTGCAATCGCAGCGCTTGAATTGAATGGAGAGACGGTCCGGTTTGACCTGGGAGGTCGTTCAAAGAAGCTCGGTTTCTATATTAGGGTTCCCTTAGGTGTGGTCCTTGCGATTACACCGTTCAACTTTCCCCTGAACCTCTCCTGCCATAAGATTGGCCCGGCAATTGCTGCAGGCAATGCGGTGATTCATAAACCTGCAACCAAGACCCCGCTCTCAGCATTGAAACTTGCCCGGGCTTTGATTGATGCGGGTCTGCCAAAACAGGGGATTTCCGTGCTGGTCGGCTCTGGTGCGCGGATCGGTCTTGCACTGGTTCGGCATCCCGCGATAAAGAAGATTAGCTTTACCGGCTCCTTGGATGTGGGAAGGACGATTATGGAGAACTGTGGTATGAAAAGGGTTACGATGGAACTCGGTTCAAATTCTGCGGTCGTAGTATTTCGTGATGCGCCCTTAGAGTTTGTCGCCAAGAAAGTGAGAAAAGGGGGTTATACACTCGCAGGTCAGGTCTGTATCTCGATCCAGCGTGTCTATGTAGAAGAGGATATTGCTGATGAATTTGTAAGGTTGTTATCGATGGAGGTGAATCAGATTAAATATGGAGACCAGTTAGATGAAGAGACCGAGATGGGACCGATGATTGATGAACCCGCAATAAAAAAGGCTGAGCAATTCTGCGAGGATGCCATTGATAGAGGGGGCATACTGATACTCGGGGGTCGGCGCGATGGAAATATATTCCTTCCCACAATCCTTCTGGATGCGCCCGAGGATGCGCTCGTGATTCAGGAAGAGGCATTTGCCCCGATCGTTGTGGTGAATAAGTTCAAAACCCTGGACGAGGTGATTGATAAAGTGAATAATACAAAGTATGGGCTTCAGGCCGGGGTATTTACCAGGGATATTTCAAAGGGTTTGGAATGTGCCCGGAGGATTGAGGCGGGAGGCGTCCTGATAAATGAGTTTCCCACATTCAGGGTGGACAATATGCCTTATGGTGGAACAAAGGGAAGCGGTATCGGTCGGGAAGGTCCGAAATTTGCCATAAAGGAGATGACCGAGGAGAAACTGATTATTCTTGACCAGATAGAATAGATGAATTTTAGATTAAAAAATGGGACGGACTGAAAGGGAGTTAGTTTGCGTATCAAGATAGATTTCATATCACAATCAAAATACGGTATCAGGCTACCACTCCATTATAACTACCTGCTTCAGGGTTTTATCTATAAAAACTTGAGCCGACACCTTGCACGGTTCATTCACAACCAGGGTTATCAGTATGAAAAGAGGCGATTTCGGTTCTTTACCTTTTCCCGGCTCCTCGGAAAGTTTAGAATTGATAGAGACTGGATCATATATCCCAAAATCTGCACCCTCTGGATTGCCTCACCGATTATAAAAATTTTAGAATCCTTTGCCGGTTCCTTAGCACGGGAGGGTTGTATACAGCTGGGCGATAACCTCTGTGAGGTGACAAGCATTGAGGTTCCTTTTACAAAAAAGTACGAAAAAGAGATTGAAATACGCACCCTCTCTCCAATTACGGTCTATAGCACCCTGTTGACACCAGACAGGAAGAAAAAGACCTATTACTACTCTCCGTTTGAGCCGGAATTTTCTAAACTCATTTTGCAGAATCTGATAAAAAAATATCTGGCACTACATCCGGACAAAAAAGATAACCTCCAGGTCTTCTCGATTACCCCCAGATGGGTATCCAAGAAGAACGAACATATTATCTACTACAAAAAAACAATAATCAAAGCCTGGTCCGGAATCTATCGAATCAAGGGTTCTCAGGGCCTTCTGGAACTTGCCTTTGATTCTGGTCTCGGTTCAAAAAACAGCCAGGGCTTTGGGATGATTGAGGAATACA
Source organism: Caldifarciminota bacterium 4484_100 (assembly GCA_002049785.1). Lineage (GTDB taxonomy): Bacteria > Hydrothermota > Tepidihabitantia > SM23-42 > SM23-42 > 4484-100. Next base: position 924 of record MUKB01000122.1, on the reverse strand, counting down.
AAAATTAAAAATGAAAAAATCTGAAAGGCAGGAGAAGATGATAGAAAAATCTGCGGTTTTTTATCCAATAACCGCATATACTAAAAATATAGCTAAGGCCTTTACTGGAATGAAAAAGAATTATAAGAAGGCTAAAACTGATCAAGCACGATTGAGGATATGCAAGAAGTTTGTATTGAAATACCTCTCGCTATTCGAACAATACTTCAAGGATATAACTTCATTAATTTATTCGATCAATCAAATTGATGAAACTCTGTTCCCAGCTTCTCCAGATGGCACAGAATTTAATATTCTATATGATGAACTTTCCTTTTTAGTATGGTTTGAATCAGACCAGGATTTGCAATCCATCGACAGGGTAATGTCCCAGATATTCTGGGGAAAGAAATCCTTTCTTGAAGAGGTTTCCAGATTTCCACTTAAAATATCTGACCCGGAAGAAAAAAACACATTTGAAAATAGATGGGTTATTGAAATTTCATCGTCTACTTTTACACTAAATAAATTCTTCCCCCAATGGCGAAAAAATATCAACAGATTGTTTCAGATGCGGACACGATATTTAAAATACCCGAAAAAACTGATTAATCTCGACCTCGAAAGGCTTGTAAATCTTATAAAAGATGCTGATGCCTTAATCTTTTTGTCAAACAGCTATATATACGAACAGCTGACGGCAAGACTCGTGGCCAGGCTTAAGTAAAATTTTGTCAGCATTACTCATTAAGAGATAATTCGGCCAAAAGTCATTTTAAATCCTGTAATCAAAAATCTCAGCATCTTTGGTTTGTCTGGTTTCTCTCGTTTTTCTGGTTTATCTGGTTGAAAAACCTTAAGTCATTGCGGATTGGGACGGTCTGCTGGCTGAATTTTTTTCTTTCAGCTAAGGGGCGTCCCGCCCCGTTGTTCAGGGTGACATTC
>MUKB01000024.1 GCA_002049785.1 Caldifarciminota bacterium 4484_100 | reverse complement strand
ATGGGTTGTGAAATAATTCGCATTGATGACCATGATGCGAAGTTACCTGTGGTTGCTGACTTAGACGGAGATACCATCCCGGAAATACTATTCGGCTCCTCAGACTGGAATTTATATGCATACGGATTAGATTGTAATCAGGCCCCGGGGTTCCCGCTCCGGTTGAGCAATCGGATAGAATCGAACCCTGCGGTCGTTGATATTAATGGTGACGGCAAGTTAGAACTTCTCTGTGGTAGTAATGACTATAAATTCTATGTGTTCAAATTATCGAGTTCATATTGTGTATATCCAAGATTTCGCTTTGATCAGAGAAATACCGGAACCTATCAGACAACTGTCTACCCTGGTATTGCAGAGAGAAAGGTCAGGACCAAAAATTCTCATCCTGGATTAACCGTCTTTCCCGACCCTTTTCATAAAGAGGTATTCATAAAGTTCACTGGAGTTATGGAAGAGAAATATGTTACACTCAAGATCTATGATGTTGTGGGACGGTTAATAAATTCTTATAAATTGAGAACAAAAAGTTTATTAGATAGACAATTCACCTGGTCAGGGGTGGACAGGAATGGCAACCCGGTTGCCAATGGAGTCTATTTTCTGAAGCTGGAGACTTCCCGATATTCTACAATTAAAAAGGTTGTTAGATTAAGGTAGAACTTCATCATTCCTGGTAAAATACATTAATCCCCGGTAAAAAAGATAGTGACCAGACTTTATATATAAATGGCTCTTTCAAGGTCAGGAGGTAAAACCGATAATTCTGTGGTCTATTGCGTAATGGGTTGAAGATATCCTTGTAATAGACCGGGGCATCGATAAAATTTATCTCATTTAATAATTTTGCCTGTTTGATTAATGGAGATAACTCTTTTTCTAACGCATCGAATATTGAAGAATAGATTATAATAATTTGTTCTCCAGGTCTGAACAGGACCTCCTCTTTTTTCAAGATTTTTCGTGACAGGATTACACAGGGGAACCGTTTTCCAAGCCTGAACCAATCACTACCTTCCTGAATGGTGAGTGAGCCCGGGATATAGAAATTTATATTGGGTGGAACCGCGGTTATGAGATAGTTTACTCTATTTTCTTTTGTATATCTTCGGGAGAGTGAGCCGATTTCTTCAGGGACCTTTGAGGTATAGGTGAGCGTGTCCGAGGCGGACCAGAGGCTGACAATTATTGAAACTGTCAGAATAATAACCCGATACCTTCTGTTGATGATTGTTGTAAAAAATCTTGAAGCAAGTATCGACAAAAATGGGATAAGGGGATATGCTAAGCGGAAGTATGGATAGTAGAATCCCAGTCCCAGAAGATATATCAATATAATTGTCAGAATTATCCTATCTTCATAAGTTAATCTCGTGAATGCAGAAAAAATATAGACAAGAGAAAGTATACCCGGGATAAGGCCAAAGGCGATTATGTAGTAGAGAAATTTCAGATGATTGAAGCCGAGTAGATGTAGATGCCTTGATGAGATCCCGCTGATTCCGACCAATCGGATAAATAAATATAGATATGGAATAAATAAGATAACCGGTATAAGGTTCGAAATAATCACCATCTTTTTGTTACTGTTTCTGTCGGTCATTCCGAGAATGAAGAGTATAAAAATGAGCATAATCGATGAATATTTTGTATAGAATGCGACTGTAACAAAGAGTGTAGCAAGAAGATATTTGCCTATTCGGTTCTGTCTCACCGCCTGAATAAACAGATATAGCGATAACAGAAAGATAAAGAGAAAAAAGGCGTCACTGAGTCCCGAACCTGAAAAGAAGAGAAAGAATTCAGTTATTGCAAAGAGTATTGTAGCATAGACGGCCTCTTTTTCCGTAAACAGGTCCCGAACAAAAAAGTAGAGAAGATAGAGTGTAAGAAAAGAGAATACTATTGAGATTGCCCTGGGAACAATATCGTGTGTGCCGAATATCTTGAAGAATAGTGCGACAAGGGCGGGAAATAGGGGAGGGGTCTGAAAGTTGAAGGGTTTACCCTGAAGTCCGAAGGTGGCAAGCCATTTCGCCTGTAAGGCGAATACACCTTCGTCCCAATCAATCAGGTCTACACTGTTTATTGTAAGTATGTTAAAGACGAGTAATGCTAATGCTACGAAATGAACAGAATAATCTATTTTAACTATTTTTTGCGCCAGTAGAGAATCCTTCCACAATTGGGACAGGTTATGATTTCCTGTGAACGGGTGAGCAGTTGGGTGGGGAGTTGCTGAAAACAGCCGAGGCAGAAGCCGTTCTCCACCGGGGCGATCGCCTGGTGATAACGTTTCTTCAGCCTTTCGTAGATCTCGGCAAGTTCCTTGGGTAGTTTCTTCAGAAGGTCATTCCTTTTTCTCAAGAGGAGGAGTCGAGCTTCGTTCTCTACCTTGAACCCGATCTTCTGGTATTTCGGCTCCTCCATATCGTCGATGAGGTTATCAAGGTCAAACAGCAACTTTAAATGTGCCTGGGTTAAGTCCTCGTTCATTGTTACTTCCTTCGTTTAAGTCCCTTTTCTAAATCATTAATCAACGAAATGAACTCCTCCGGTGTTTTCGGCTTCTGAATCAGATTTTTCTTGGTGATTTCTTTGGCGATCTGGACAATCTTTCCAAGGGTTATCAGATATTGATTACCCGGGTCCTGGGGTGGGGCGATAATCAGAAAGATTAAAGAAACCGGTTTCTTATCAATCGACTTGAAGTTGATCGGTTTCAAGGTGCGACCTACAGCAATTTCCAGTTTCTCTACTGCAAGGGAACGACAATGTGGTATGGCGATCCCCTTACCAATCCCGGTCGAACCCAGCTCTTCTCTCTTCAAAAGGGTGGAGATAATCAGTTCGGCATCCTCTCCCTTTTTTATCGAATAAACCAGTTCTCTTATAACCGCCTCTTTCTTGCCGGGCTTAAGGGAAAGGTTTATTCTCTTCTTCGATAATAAGCTTGATAAGTTCATTTAACCTCCTTTATTCTGTTATTGAACTCAAGCATAACATCCATCAATTTTTTAAATCTGGTTTCACATCCGTTCCGGACATGAAACACCGATTAGATTAAGCCCATCACTAATGGTCTGGGCTGTCTTATTTACCAGGAAAAGCCTGGCACCAGATAATTTCCTGTCATCGCCGACCACGCGGTATTTCTGATAAAAGTAATGAAAATTCCGTGCCAGATCGATCAAATAGTAGGTGATGGGGTAGGGGTCGAGATTTCTTACGACATCTTCAAGCACCTCAGGAAATCTCAAAATCGATTTTAATAAATCGAATTCCTCTTCTTTATCGATGAGTGAAAGTTCAGGGGTTTCAGGAAGCTCCAGACCCTTTTCCCGGGCAAAACGGATGATACTTCTGATCCGGGCATAGGCATACTGGACATAATAGACAGGATTGTCCTCAGATTGTTTTCGGGCAAGGTCGAGGTCAAAATCGAGATGTTGTGAACAGGACCTCGTCAAAAAGAAGAATCTCACAACATCCTTGGGGATTTCTGCAAGGAGCTGGTCTAAGCTGGTGAATGTCCCGGCACGCTTTGACATCTTGATATATTCACCTCCCCTTTTCAATTTGACCTCCTGGGCGATGATGATTTTTATGAGGTCATTCGTATATCCCAAGGCTATGATACCGCCGATAAGTCTTTTAATATAACCGTGATGGTCAGGACCCCAGATATTTATCAATTGGTCATAACCCCTTGATATCTTATCAAGGTGATAGGCGATATCAGGCAGAAGATAGGTATGGCGCTTCTGGGATGTAATGATAACTCTGTCCTCTGTATCACCGAATTGAGTTGCCCGGAAAAAAAGGGCATTGTCTTTATTGTAGGTAAGGCCCTTTTCATTAAGGATTTTTAAAACCTTATCTACCAACCCCTTCTGATAGACATCTGATTCCCTTATCCAGTAATCAAATTCAACACCGAAATTTTTCAGGGTATTTTTATGCTCGTTTATGAAATGGTTGACCGCAAACCTGCGGATTTCTTCAACCTCACTGATACCCTTTGAATCCACCTCTCGGGCAAGGTCAATCAGGTATTCACCATGATATCCATCCTCTGGAATCTTTGCCTTCTTGCCCTTCAATTGATTTATTCTTTCCCTGATGCTTATCGCCAGGAGATCGGTCTGACGGCCCTGGTCATTTATATAATATTCTGCTTCTGCCTTGAATCCTGTCTTGTTGAGCACCCTGATCAAACTATCGCCGATTGCTGCGGCGCGTGCATTCACAATATTTATCGGACCTGTGGGATTTACACTGACGAATTCAATCAGGACCTTTTTGCCGTTTCCAAGATTTATTTCTAAGGGTTCAAACAGGCTGTCCAGTAAAAACTTCTTTGATATCTCAAAGTTTATGAAACCCGGTGGATAGACAATTGTGTCGGCAATCAGAGGGTCTTTGACCTTTTTAGCTATCCTTTCAGCCACAGTTTCAGGTTTTTCACCGGTGCGTGAGGCAATCTTGAAGGCAAGGTTGGTGGAGTAGTCACCTTTCTTATCCTTTGGTACATAATCGATGACAATATCCTCATCAGGATAGAGTTTGGTGAGAAGGTTCCGTAATCTCTGTCTAATCATAGCTAAAAATTGACCCTTGGGGCGTCACCCCAGAGTCGCTCAAGTCCATAAAATTCTCTGGTCTCTTTCTGAAACAGGTGGACGATGACATCAATGAAATCGAGTAGAACCCAGGTTGCTGCCTCCATACCTTCGATATGGTCAGGCTGGTGATGTTCTAAGAGATAATTTGCAATCGTCTTGATATGTATATCTGAAAGTCCACTGGCAATTACGAAATAATCGGTTATGGGCGAGATCCCACGAAGGTCAAAGACGATAATATCTTCCCCTTTCTTCTCTTCAATAAAACGGGCAAGTGCTTTGGCGAGCTGACGGGGTGAAGCGCCTCCTTTCTTTTTAGAACTCTTCTTCAACATCCGGAAATATCTTTTTGTAATCCTTACCGACAATTAATGTGACATCAAGATGGAGTGCCGGGTCGACATCCATACCGATATTCTTAATACCGGTTCTCTTTGCAAAATACCGCGCATTTTTACCGGTCTCATCACTCCTTTCGATTACGACCGATTCTGCAAAATCGGTCTGGCGGGCATTACCAATCTGGACAACATTGAATCCCCTTTGTCTGAGGATATTGGCGACCTTAATCGCCAGTCTCTTTACCCCGCATCCGTTCAACACCTCAACCCTTAAATTGGAATTTCTGCGATAGATCTCCTGTGGGTCTTCGCGCGTGAACATAATGATTACCGAAATAAGAAATGCAGTCAATAAAATGATTAAGATATAAAAAATTACCTTACCGGACATTGCGCAAGAATTTTTTGTGTTTACCATCTTTGATCCAGGCGAAAGGCCCCACAGTAGTTCCGTCTTTAATCCTGGTGTTACCTTCAAGGATTGTGTAGGGCCTGATATGAACAAAATTTCCGATTTCAACGGTAAGGTCAATATTGGTGGTCTCTGGATCTTCAATATAAACCCCACGGCGCATCAATTCTTCAAAGAAATGTGCCTTTACAATATCCCGGGCACGGGCAAGATCAAACTTGGTGTTGATGCCCAGAATCTCATCAGGATCATCAGCAGTATAGGCCTGAACCTTCTTCTTTTTATCTATTAACTCCTTAACCGCATCGGTCAAATAATATTCACCCTGCATATTTTTTGGGATGACCCTTTGGAGTGCGGTCTTCAGGATATTGGCGTTTGCATAGTAGACCCCTGCGTTTACCTCTTTAATCTTCTGCTCTCTTTTTGTGGCATCGGTCTGTTCAATAATTGCCCGCACCCGACCCCGTCTATCACGGATGATACGACCATAGCCGAACGGGTTTTCCAGCCTGCAGGTGAGGATGGTAAGGTTGGCGCCCTTTTTGTGGTGGAATTCAATCATCTGCTGGAGTGTTGATGCCCGGAGTAGAGGGACATCACCTGAGAGAATTAACACATTCGACAATCTCGCCTGTTCCAGCCCTTTCAATGCAGCATCACCGCTCCCCAGGGGGACCGGTTGGAACGCATATCTTACACTTTTTTTGAATATCTTTTTTATCTGCTGGAAGTTCTTGCCCACAACCAGAATCACCTCACCGCTTTCTATTGCCCGGGCATTATCTATAACAAAAGAGAGCATACTTTTTCCGAGAATATTAAAGAGGACCTTTGGGGTCTTTGAATACATCCTTTTCCCCTTTCCTGCAGCCAGAATTATTGTGCTGAATCTATTTCGAGAAACTCTTTTAACCTTTGGCACAGTTAAATATAGCCAAATATAAATTTATGTCAAGGGTAATAAGGACTACCCCATAATCGCTTCGACAATCTCCTTTGCCCTGAGGTCTGAGTTTTCAGGTAGGTCCTCAATGAGTATTCGACCACATTTAAAGAGCGTTACCATACAATCAGAAAGGTCGAGCACGATGTAACCTTCTTTTCTTTCGATTATCCGGAATCTATTCACCCGCTCAGGAAAATCTTCTAATTTCTGTTTGGGAAATATATGGTAATATTCATGACCTGCGCGTGAACATACCCGGAAGAGTTCGTATTGAAAACTACCCATTCCCAGCAATCCCCTTGATGATTTCTATGAAATGGTCAATTTCATCTTTTTTATTATAAAGATAGAATGATGCGCGTGCAGTGCCCTGCTCTTCCTGCAGGATATCCCTGGTCAATAAAAATGCACAATGAAGCCCTGAACGGATTGCAACATTACCCAGTTCATCAGCAATCACAGCAATCCTGTGGGAGGGTATATCCCGAACCGCAAATGAGACGACCCCGGTCCGTTTTTCCGGGTCCATCTTTCCATGCACCCTTACGCCATTAATCCTTTTCAGTTTTTCGATGAAATATGCGGTGAGTTCAATCTCGTGTCTTCTTATTTCAGACATACCGATTGCTCTTAAGTAATCAACCGCTACAGCCAGACCAATGCCTCCTGCAATGTTCGGGGTCCCGCCTTCAAACCGTTCCCAGTTTTTAACGAGTTTATATGAATCCGCATAGACATCTGAGACCGTGCCTCCGCCCAGATTCAATGGTTGCAATTTTTCAAAGTATTCCTTCTTAAAAAATAAGATACCGGTTCCGGTTGGACCCAGCATCTTATGCCCGCTTGCAGCATAGAAATCACACCCGATTTTGTTCAGGTCGACCTCGAGATGGGGGGCAGCCTGGGCACCATCGATCAACACCATCGCCCCTTTTTTATGGCTGATTTCTGTGATATCTGCGACCGGCACAATTGTGCCGATGACATTTGAGGCTTGGGTTATCGCCACAAGTCTGGTGTGTTGGTCGATCTTTCGATTCAGTTCTTCAAGGTCGATATCGCCCTCAGAATTGCATTTCAACAGCTCGACCACCACCCCGGATTTTTTCAATCGCAACCAGGGCAGCAGGTTTGAGTTATGCTCTAAATAGGTGGTGATTATCTTATTCCCGGGTTTCCAATCGATTCCCTGGGCGACGATATTTATCGCCTCGGTGCAATTCTTAGTAAATATGAGTTCACCATCACCGTTAAAGAATTCAAGGACTTTCTTATGCGCCTTTTCATAGGCGACCGTTGCTTCATGGCAGGCTTCATAGATACCACGGCCGATATTGGTCGAATATTTATCATAGTAGTCCTTCAGTGCTTGGAGTACAGGTCTGGGTTTGAGTGCGGTGGCACCGTTAAGACCTTGACTTAATGGAAATTATGATTATCATTAGACAATGAGAATATGTATTCTTATCATTGCCCTGGTTTTTATCGGCTGTAATGAACTTCCTCTGGGTGAGGATGAATTAAACAGCCGGGGAGATTTTTCAGCCCATTACATTCAATTAACCCGATTCAACAGCTTCACCGATTACAAAAATATCAACCTCGGCAGTTCTTATAACCTGATTGTCGGTAAGAACGATGAGTATGAATCCCGGATTCTGTTAAAATTCGATTTTCCGGATAGTGGTTATCAAGGGCTTGATGAGATAAAACTGATTCTATATCTCAATTCCAGTATTAAAAATGATACAATCCCCTGTGCCATTTTTACATTGAACCGTGAATTATTCTCGTGAGGGAGGCAAGGGGGCTCAGTTTCAACTCGTCAAGAATTCTGCTACTACACCGATTGCGGTTTCCTCAGACTGCCATATTCTTATCGGGCCTGAACCTCCTTATATTGGAGACTGGATTGGTGCCGGATATGCATATCGAAATTTTATAAAATTCAATTATAATGATAGTTTAAATAATAAAAAGGCGATATATGGAGAACTCAGTTTCCAGGCACATAAACACCTCTCTATGAGGGACTCATTTGAAATTGCAGTAAAAGAGCTGATTGAACCCTACAGCGGTTTTGATACCCCCTGCGGACCTATTATCGCTCTCAAAAAATTCTCGGTTGATGATACGCTCTTCACCCTTGATATTGTGAAACATATCCAGAGAATAATCGAATATCCAGATTCCAATTTCGGCCTCTTCATTCAGGCGTCACCGGAAAATTATGATATCTCAAGGTTCGAGGTTGTGCGTGGCTCTCATCAATTGAAGGTGGGTTATATAAATCCTCCCCGGCAAAGAAGATGATACCTCTACTTTTATTACTGGTGAATGCCTCGATATTTTCCCTCCAGGGGTTGGGTGAAGACCTCGGCGTATATGAACTTCCATTTGTATCCAGCAGTAAATTCGGCAGGATACAATTTATAATTTCTCCGGAATTCACTGTTTTAAACGAGTCACGCGATTTCCGGGGTATATTCTGGACCAATCCATTTCAGTTCAAGATTGCAGTTCCGGTTTATGAGGGATTTTTCCTTTCTGCTGGAAATCGGGAACGGTTCAATCAAAACTTTGACCTCTATGCAGAGAATAGTAACCTCCGCATCCATCTTCTTGGTAGTGGTGGAATTGAAGAAATTTATGGGGGGGTCAATAAACTTTTTCCCTGGGGAGGCTTTGCTGTCCAGGGTTCTTACCTCTTCGGTAAAAATACTGAGGTCTGGAATTACTTTATCAGTGATTATACTATTGCTGATACATTTACAATGACATACGAAGGGTTCATATTTTCCGCGGGCATACGGTTAAAGATAGTCGATATTGCTTATGAATTTCTCGGTTCGGTTACACAAAAAGATGATACCAGCAGTTCAGAAATTGACTTTCCGGAAAGGCTGTCAATTGGTGTTAGCCCTGATTTTAAAAATATACGGCTGTCTCTTCTGTTTGAACATTCGTTCTGGGAAGGAGACGAATATCTGTCACCGAACCGTTTTAGATGTACGATTTTTAAAGACAATCTATCAATCAGCTATTCATTTAACCCCTGGTATTTAAGCGGTGTGCAGGAGAATCGGCTCGACCTCAATCTGAATATACCTATTAAGAAGGTTGGTTTGGTAACAGCAGGTTTATCCAACTGGTTGAGGTGCAGAGGGTCAATAAGAGAGTTTAAATTCGTGCCTGAGCTGAAATTTACAATTCGTGAACTGTTCGCCCGCCGGAGGAGATGAAGAAGCCGCGTATCCTTTTACTCGACGATGAAGAGAGTTTAATAAAATGGCTTTCATACGCATTGGAGAAAAAGGGGTATTCGGTCTTCGCCACCACTGAGCCTGAGACCGCACTTACCAAGATTAAAACTGAGAAATTTGACTGTGTGATCAGCGACATCAGGATGCCCCATATTGATGGCTTTGAATTTTTGAGGCAAGTTCGTCGCTTCCATCCGAAACTTCCTCTGATTTTTATCACTGCCTATGGTTCAATGGAGTCAGCGATCGACGCCCTGAGGGACCGCGCAAGTGATTATATCCTGAAACCATTTTCAATCGATGAACTGGTAGCAAGGGTAAAGGCAAATATAAGTAAACCAGAGTCTGAACCCTCGATGATTGTGGGAGAGAGTAAACAGATAAAACGCGTCCTCGATGTGGTGAAGAGGATTGCTCCTACCGATACAACAATTCTGATTCTCGGTGAATCCGGGACCGGCAAGGAGTTGATTGCGCGTGAGATTCACCGATGTTCTAATCGGGCAGAGAGAAATTTTGTTACTATTTCCTGTGCTGCACTTCCTGAAACCCTGCTTGAAAGTGAGCTCTTCGGCTATAAAAAAGGTGCATTTACCGGGGCTACTAAAGACAAAGAGGGCCTTTTTAAATCCGCTGATAAGGGAACATTCTTCCTTGATGAAGTGGGCGATGCACCACAGTCGATTCAGATGAAGTTGCTGAGACTATTGGAGGAGCAGGAGATTGTTCCCTTGGGTTCGACAAAACCGATAAAGGTGGATGTGCGCCTCATCGCTGCGACAAATAAAGACCTTTTTCAGGAAGTAAAACAGGGAAGGTTTCGTGAGGACCTCTATTATCGTTTAAATGTTATCCCCATTGTTCTGCCTCCACTGAGGGAGAGGCAGGATGATATTCCGGTCCTTGCCCAATATTTTCTGAAAAATATCTGTAACCGTGAGGAGTTGGGGGAGAAGAAGTTTTCTACAAGCGCACTTGCACGGTTGAAAAATTATCATTGGCCTGGTAATATCAGGGAATTGAAGCATATCGTGGAACGGGCTGCAATCCTGACCGATTCATATTATATTAAGCCTGAACATTTAGGTCTGCCCGGAATGAAGGGTCGAAAGTTGAGTGAGGTTGAGATTCAGGAAATTGAGAAGGTGCTTAAACAGTGTTCAGGGAATATATCTAAGGCGGCAAAGATTCTGGGCATCGATCGCAAGACCCTATATAATAAGATAAAGAAGCTTAAAATAAAGGTTTGAGTATATGCTTGTTTTAACGAGACTTAAGTGTAGAAAATGTCCACATTCGTCTTAAACTCCCCATATTAGACAGATAAAATTCTTGAAATTACAAGATTTTTTTCTATATGATCTGGCACGGATTTTGCATATAAATAGGGTAGAGCTGTTCTTTGAAAGATTACCTTGACAAATTCTGAATAATGGATAAACTATGCAAATGGGTCTTCATCTGGTTGAACACGACTTCTCCTGAAACAGTAGTTTCGGACTGTGCCTCAAGACCCAGAGATGTTAAATCGGGTTACTATGTAACCATACTTTATGCTGGGGCACACTGGTTTTTAATAAATTAGAAAAAAAGAAGGAGGTTAATGATGAAGAAGGGATTTACACTTATTGAGCTGATGGTCGTGGTGGTGATTATCGGTATTCTGGCCGCAATCGCCATCCCGAACTTCCTGGCAATGCAGCAGAGGGCAAAAGAAGGGTCAACAAAGAACAATATGCATACGCTCCAGGTAACGGTTGAAGATTTTAATACCAGGGGTGCAGATGCATATCCTGCTAATCTCGCGACAACGGTCAGCGAAGTTAATTCTGTATATACCGGACCCGATGCAAATATGTGCGTAGCAGCACAGGCAATTCCACCTTATGGAGCCAATTCAATATTGGGCGATAACTGCCGTAATCCATTCAACCCCTCTGCCAGTGCAGTTCTCGACGCTAGTGCTTCTCCACCTAATGGCGGTAATGCGGGTGAGGTGTACTATTTTGATAGTATAACTACCAACAATGCTGCACAGACATACCGTATTTATGGCTGGGGTGCAAAGGGATTGATTCCATTAAGTCTTACTGCCGGTGTTTCAAAATAATCATCGGTTAATTAGGTCTATTATATTGCGGGGCACTTTTGTGCCCCGCAATATCTATAAGTTGTTAATCGTCATACCACTCGGGATAACGATATGCGGAACTCCTCAAAATGATAAACCGAAAAAGATAGAGCCGGAATTTGCCACTCCACAGAAGACCATTGAATATTACTGGGAAAACCTTGCAAACAATGATTATCAAAAAGCATTAACCTGTTTTACTGATTATTCTCCAGAAAATTATAACAAAAAAGATATTTTACCCCTGCCTGATATCGATTCGCTGAAAGTTGATTCAATAATAAAGATAAAAAAAGAAGGAAAAAAACAGGTTGTACTCTACTACCGGGTATCGTTCTATTCAAAAAGACAGAAATTGACTAAAACAATAATTACCGGAGACCGGCTGATATTAACCGATTCTGGCTGGAAGATAAAGGATGTCCTCATTCCCTAATCGCACAATATTACTCGCTCTTATCTTGGTCCTTGGATTTACAGTCAGATTTCTCCCTTATGTTAATAATTTACAGGACTATCCTGCTCCCTTATCAACGCCCGATCCCCACTATCATGCACGGAGAGTCTTAATAACCGTAAATAATTTTCCCAATCATCCGGTTTTTGATTATTATATTTCTTATCCGACAGGAGGCTACTGCATCTGGCCTCCACTGTTCGATTTTCTCTGTGCAACCATTGCATACACCATTTTTCTCGGACATCCTACTGTACCTCAAGTTGAATGGACCTGTGCAGTTTATCCTATTTTTTATGCCTTATTTGTGATATTTATGACCTACCTCATTGGAAAAGAAATATTTGACGAAGGAACAGGAATTCTTTCTGCACTCGTTACTGCATTACTTCCCGGCACTCTCTACTGGTCAAGACTGGGATATAACGACCACCATATTGCTGAATCTCTGGCAATATTGATGATACTATATTTTCTCTTACATAATCAGAATCGAATAAGGGACTGGATTTATCTGGGCATTGTTTTTGGAATTGGCCTTCTCCTTTGGCAGGGTTCAATTTTGTTCATAGGCATATCATTCGTTATACTCATTGTATTAAGAAAACCACTTTCACTCATCTCATTTTTTATCAGTTTTCTTATCATCCTACCTTTCAGTATTAATACCCACTTTCCTGATAGTCCATTCAGTTATCGTGGTTTATCACTCTTACATTTATCACTTCTGGTTGGAGCAGCGTTGTTTATGTTTGTTCTGTTTCTTATCCAGAGAAAAAAATATCCCTTTGCCCTTATTCCTCTGGCATTTTTACTATATTTTGTAATATCGTTATTGAGAACAGAAGGATTTATCGGTGGGCTTTCGTTTATTATAAAACATGACCCCTGGTTGGCTACAATTATTGAGTTTAAACCGTTGATGGTTAGACCTGGCTACATTATAACCTTTACCGCAAAACACCTTTATGGTTTAGTCTACTATGTCTGGCCTCTTGCACTAATAATTATGATTTTAGAAAATCATCAGAAAAAACATATTATCTATGCAATATTTTTAATTTTTACCGGTATAATGGCTTTTCTGGGCCGAAGATATTCAGTCTGGTTTACACCGCTCTTTGCGATATTATCAGTTTACGCTTTTCTAAAGGTCTTTGATGTTCTGAAAAAAATATTTGCCCAGCGGACACTACCCGCCTTGGGATTAGTTGTATTATTATTACTTATCTCATCCATACCAGTTTATATTGGGTACATAGGTTTTTCCGGTGCGCCGATGAAAAAAGAATTGAAATGTTATAAGTGGATTGCTGATTCAACTCCACCAACAAGTTATTATCTTGAACCTGACAAAAAACCTGAATATGGAATTATGTGCTTCTGGAGTGATGGGCACGAACTTATGTATTACAGCCATAGACCGGTGGCCGCTTCGAACTTCGGAAATGATGTTCCAAATTTTAAGCTGGCAACACGATTTTACATCACTGAGTCTGAATCCTCTGCTACAGCTATTCTTAATAAATTAAATTGCCGATATATCCTTTTTAGAAGCTGGTTGTACTACTTGAGATATGCAGCGTTATATACTGAAGTTGACCCAGAACATTATTTAGAATATTATCCAGTAAAAGATAGAGAGGGTTTGATCTCAACAATAATCGTGCCCAATACAAGAGGCAAACTCACTACGATTTCTCGTCTTCAATATTATACAGGAAGTGGTATTTATCTTGATAACAAGTTTTATCCACCATATCACCGATATCGACTTAGATATGTATCTGACGATGAAAGAATAAAGGTTTACGAGTTGGTTAAGGGTGCAGTTATCTCAGGTCAGGCAAATCCTAATACACCGGTTAAGTTGAATTTAAAACTTGAAGTGCATGGATATAAGTTTGAATACTTTGACTCATTGAATACAGACAAAAACGGCCTATTCTCATTTGTCGTGCCGTATCCGGCTGATAGTGCCAATCCATATACCATACAGCTGGGGAATAAAAAATTAGAGTGTGTATTACCTGAGAGATATGTGCTTGAAGGTGATACACTTTTATTAAAATAGAAAGGGGGTGATTATGAAAGAAAAGGGGTTTACTCTGATTGAAATAATGGTCGTTATAGTCATTATCGGTATCCTGTCTGCCCTGGCAATTCCGAACTACCAGGCATTAAAGACAAGAGCGAAAGAGGCATCGGTAAAGAGTAATATGCATACCCTGCAGATGTCGGTTGAAGATTTTTGTGTGCGGTGCGTTGGGTTATATCCTGGTGACTTGAATACAACAATTATTGAAGCAAATCCTGCATATACAGGTTCTGAGCCTAATATCTGTGTTGCTGATGCTTATACCCCTCCCTATGGCAATCTTTCCATCCTACCCGATGCGGTAAAGAATCCATTTTCAAGTAATTACGATGCACTTAAAGACGGACTTCCAGACCTTTCAACCGACCAGCCTGGTACGGTAGGCTATCAGGCAAGCAATACCCTTGGCGATGACCCGTTGAGTGGAAACCCCTGGCACGAGGCACCTACTGGTTCAGCGATAATGTATCGTATTGCAGGGCTCGGTGCAAAAGGTATAATCCTTATTGTCTCGCAGGTGGGGATAAAATAGAGGCGACTATTTAGTGCCTACCTGAATCTTCTCTTCAGTCGTAACTCCCAGGATGATTTTACTCTACCCTTACTGAGATAATATTTTCCTCCATGTGGTTCTGTGGGAATCGAGTCGATGATTGCATTTAAGACAAGTTCTCTCAAACCATAGGGGGGATGCTTAAATTTTTCTGTAAATTTCTTTACCTTTTTATTTAAAAACTGGATATCTAACTTCATTTTTATCTCTTTTATATAGACCTCTGCAATTTTTTTCTCTTCAGGGTTGTTTGTGCTGTTATAAAGGTCAAGCCACAATGCCAGGGCAGTCTTCAAATCGCCTACTTTTCGATAGGCGCAGTATGCTGCCCAGCGTTTGGGCATATCCGTTGCATTCGGTTTTTGCCCTGCCAATCGAAAATAGACTTCAGCAACTTTATATTTTGCCAAAAATACATAATTAATAAATCCATAAACAAAAGGGTAGCGCCAGTCCTCTGGATTTAAATACATTGCTTTTTTCAACAGTTGAAATGCCTGGTCTGGACTCTGGGCATCGTGCGCGAGCATCAGTGCACCCAGATTATAGGCATGGACGAATCTTGTGTCCAGTGTTGTTAATATATCCAGAATATGATACATCAGTTCAAACCTCACATCGGTCATTCGATGTTCACCATAATACTGGATGAACCTAAGCCAGACAAGGTCAGCAAGTGGTGCATAGAAACCCATTGATAATGCCTTTACCGCGACCCCTGAGGGAAAATACATTAATTCACCGATCAATTTATGGGGAGATTTCTTCAGGTCAATGCGATATGAAAAGTTAGCAATCAGAAGAATTAAAAGGACAATATAAATATATCTCTTCATCTTTATGTGGTATCTAAATATTGGGTGATATATTTAGCAAAATGGTCGAAGTCGGTTAAATTTTCTTTAAGAAATTTATAAACAAGTTCTTGATTAACACGGATATAATTGTGAACAAGTATATTTCTGAATCCAGTAATAGGCCCAAGCTTATAAGCAAAATCATCAGGAATTATTCCTGATTCTCCGAGGATATCAATGACATCGCGGGCATCTTCAGGCTTTCGCAGTTTCAGATTTGAAATTAAAATTTCGCCAATATCAATGACACATTCTACTGCAAGTTGAAAATATCTTTCTACTGCGCCTTTAAATATCTTGTCTTTCTTTAATCTTTCAAAATTTTCATTACTGCATTCTTTAAGTATATCAAGATATTCTTTCAGCATTTCCAACCGGGCAACTATTCTTTCTCTGTCAATCAAATAATCCTCCTTGCGCAATATTCTTAATTACTTCGTTTATATGCCTTTCATAATAATATTTTCGGTCCAGATATAATGAGAGTATATTTTTCTCAAATCGGCTTCTTATTATTCCATCCTTTTCATAGACAATTTTCCCATCCCGTATAATGCGAAACTTAAGCGTTAAGGGAACACCTTGATAATTCATTATTACTGCATCCACAGGCGCCTTAAGGGTTCTGACCAGGTCTTTGAGTATCGAAAATTTAATGTCCGCATATTCTGAAGGACCGACCTGGGGGTTCAGCAGAATTCCAAAATCATAATCACTTTCTGGTCCCTGTTCTCCTCTGGCATAAGAACCGAAAAGATAGACCGCGATAATAGGATATCGAGAAAATAGATTAGTTAAATCCATATATAATTATACCAAAAAATGAATATCTGTCAATGCATAAAAATCCTTCTGGTTTTTCTGGTTTATCTCGTTTTTCTGGTTTCTCTCGTTTCTCTTGTTTTCCAAACACTTTTAACTTTTGCCTTTTTCCTTTTAACTTAGTTAAGGAAATGACTTAATGACTTAATAACTCAATGACTAAATCTTTTTCCATTCCGAATTCCGAAATGCTTTTCTGGTTTGTCATACTGAATCCTGTGCCGGGGATACTCGAGCTATAACTGTATTAGTATTCTACTTAAATTCCCGTCTTTCAAAGATAAGGGTTGAAATATAGAGCAGAAGGATTGTATAGATCAAGCCGTAACAGAGCGAAAATAACAATTGATCAGTATGAATAGGCAGTTTATAGACAAGGTCAATGCGCAGATTGAAATTCTCCAAGTTCGGCAGGATATAATAGAATATATAGGCAAGATATTTTAACGCAACTACCTTTGTCTGGTCAGCAAAGAGTTTCAGGTCCGGGCTTCCATGGCCGATAATAAAGAATATAATACCCATAATCGATGTCATCGTCGTGGAAGAGAATGAAGAGAAGAGGAGGAGGATACCAAGTAGAACCATTACTTCAAGAAGAGAGAAGGGGAAGGCAATTAAAAGATACGGGTCAAATGAACCTTCATAGACAAATATAACGACCTGATGAATTGCAGTCATCCCCAGTTCTAAGACTGCAATCAGGAAAAATAATCCCAAAAATTTACCGACAATGATCTCACCCCTTTTCACCGGTTTTGTGATTACTGTATAGATTGTCCTTTTTTCAATATCCTTATGGATCAGGCTTGAACCGATGATTATCACTACTAAGATACCGAAAATCGAAGAGACCACGAGACCGAAATCCCTTAATATCTTGGGTGATTCTCCCAGGGCAAATGGTTCAAGGAATATTGAAACGACAATCAGAAGGATGCTGAATATAATCAAAAGGTTGAGAATCCTCTGCCTCAAACTCTCTTTAAATGTATTTTCAACAATAGCCCAGACCCTATGCATTTTTCTCCTTCACCTGTTTAACAAACCAATCTTCTAATGATATTTCATCAGTTTTTATGCCCTTTTTAAGAAGTTGCTTTAACTCACCAACCTTCATTATTTTGCCTTCAATAATGATGCCGATGCGATCGCAGATCACCTCTGCATCAGGAAGAATATGGGATGAGAAGAATATCGTCTTACCTTTCTGTTTCTGTTCCAAGATCAGGTCTTTTATCTCTTTTCTTCCGATCGGGTCCAATCCGGTTAATGGTTCGTCAAGGATGATGAGATCAGGGTCTGTGATCAGTGCCTGGGCAATACCGATACGCTGAAGCATTCCCCGTGAGTATTTTCTCAACTGCAAATTACCAGCCCGTTTCAAGCCGACCTTTTCTAATAATTCATAGACCTTTTTCTTATAGTCCGTACAATTGCCCAAAAGTGCGTGGATTTTCAAAAACTCATAGCCGGTAAGATGGTCATAGAAAAATGGAGATTCTGGAAGATATCCGATAAGCTGCTTTGCTTTCAGTGAATCATAAGGCATACCAAAGATCGAAACCTTACCTGAATTCGGCCTTAACAGTCCGGTGATAATCTTGATTGTTGTGGTCTTACCTGCTCCGTTTGGACCGAGAAAACCGAATACCTCGCCCTGGTATATTTCCAGATTGATATCATTAAGCACCAATTTTCGCCTCTGCCAGAAATGGGTTTTGAATGAGCGGTAAATATGTTCCAGTTTTTGACTTTTACCCTGTTTTGTTTATAATCCATCAGTGATTATTGACCCGATTGACCTCAATATTATCCGCCAGCTTGAGTTACAGGGTTGTATCCTGGTTGAAGAAATAATAAGCAAATTCCATATCTCAAGGGATGAGATAATGCTTCGGATCAGGAATTTTGAGGATTCGGGATTTATCGAGGGCTATGGAATAAAATTATTTCTTCCCGGGATTCACGGTGGAAAGTGGTACTGGGTCTGTATCGCTGGAGAGACCAACGCAAAATATAAAGATGAATATTCAATCCCCTATTTAGAGGA
>MUKB01000121.1 GCA_002049785.1 Caldifarciminota bacterium 4484_100 | reverse complement strand
TTCAGGGACAATTAGACCAAAAGATACAGGCGGAATATGTAAGAAGATTTGTAAGGTATGATGACTTGTTGAATAATGTTAAAGCTAAACTTCATAACGATGTAAGCAATTATGTAATATGTACCTGGTTCAATCATTGGACGACAGTATTGATTGAAGAACATATAAGCACTCACCCCAAAGTAATTCCTACTATCAAAAATATAAAAGGAATTGACATCTTCTTTGATGGTCAACCGTTTGATTTAAAGGTAACCTATCTGCCACGAGATTACAATCCGATTTATGCAGTAGAAAACCCTAAAGAGTTAGCAATTTGGATGTATGAAAATCAAGGCGCTCAGAGATTTGGAGCCGATAACAGATTATTTGTTGTCTTGTTAGACAAAGAAAATCCTGAAAGAAGTTGGGAATTGAAAAGAGATTTTGCTTTTGTATTTCAAAAGATTGATAATTTCTTTGATGAGGAAACGGTCTCAAAAAATGATGAGATTGTTTTTACTTTTGGCAAGAGAACATATACAGCAGTTACAAAAGTGTTGATAGTAACAAAATGAAACCGCCACTTCATATAACACAGCATAAAATGAAACCGCCACTTCATATAACACAGCATAAAAGGTTCGTGCCTTACGGCACTCACCCAAATTTTTGCTTCGCAAAAACTTCTTTAATGCTGAGAACGTTAGGGGACGTTGCTAAATATTTAAAATTAAATGTAAAAAGGGAATGCCTATGAATACAACTGTCATATTTATAAATGTTTTTGCTTTCGGGTGTTTAATATCTGCATTTATCAAAAGTCGGGCGAAAGCAAGACAAGCATTAATCGTGGCATTGAAGTCATTCTTTCATATTCTACCTACTGTTCTTATTATTATAATCCTTATAGGTCTGCTTCTGGGGTTCGTCCCCCAGAGTCAAATTTCTAAAATCGTTGGCGAACGGGCAGGTTTTGGTGGAGTGCTTATTGTGGCACTATTAGGAGCATTGTTACATATCCCCTCTCTGGTTTCCTTTCCCTTAGCGGCGTCTTTACTTAAAAATGGAGCCTCGATTACATCAGTTGCAGTATTTATAACCACCCTGACAATGATAGGTATGGTTACACTGCCCTTAGAAATAAAAGAATTGGGGATGAAAATGGCTTTACTGAGAAACGGAATAAGTTTTCTTATTGCTATTATCATCGGTATTCTCATGGGGGCGATTCTATGAGAGGTTATGCTAAAGAAAAAGAAATACAAAGGCACGGAGTGAAACGTGATATTATCATTCTTGGAGCTACCTTAATTATTGCAATAATTTTATTGTCGATCTTCCCTGATAAACGAACGCCTGTATTCACAGCATCACGAAAGTTTTTCATAGAAATGATTTTGATACTTCCCGCTGTAATGATATTGATGGGTCTTTTTAGTGTGTTTGTGCCAAAAGAAATGATTGTAAAGCATCTGGGCAAAACTGCTGGAATAAAAGCAGTTTTTCTTGGTATATTGATGGGTGCATTACCAACGGGTCCCCTTTATGCAGCTTTCCCAATGGCCTCTGCTTTACTTAAGAAAGGAGCTAAAATATCATGTATCATTGCCTTCCTCTCTGCGTGGGCATGTATAAAACTTCCACAGGAAATGATAGAACTTCAATTCCTTGGGTTCAAATTTATGGTAACAAGACTTGTTCTAACAATTATTTTTGTGGTAGTAATGGGAATATCTATAGAGTGGCTGATTAAAAAAGCAATAAAGCAAAATCAGGAGGTAAATAATGCAAGTATTTGATGTTAAAACAATGAAGGTATATCCTTATGAGGAAAGAGGAAAGAATGTCTTTTACGAGGCTAAGGAATTCAAGGTAAGGATTATCGAACTCTCACCTGGTGGAGAGATACCGGATTGTAAAATGTCTTCTTACGTCATCTTTTATGTTATTAAAGGAACGGCAGAGGTAAGGGTTAATCAACAGAAAGTAAATATTGAAGAAGGACAGTGTCTCATTACAGAACCAGCAACATTATCGGTAAAAACAGAAGACGGAGTCAAAATAATGGGTATACAGGTAGTGAAAAGTTAAAAGCAATGTCGCCTAACCAGCGGGTATGTGGGTCGCTTCGCTCAGCCCAAATTTGCTATCGCAAACTTCACATATCCCCGGAGCATCAGGCGACATAACGATAAATGTAAAATTAAAGGAGGAAATACTCATTTCAGCTTTTTATCTGGTAATAGGCATTATTCTATTATTCATTAGCTGTTATAGAATGGTTAAAACGTTCCCTTACATTATCACATCCTGCTATGGATATTTGAGAACTGATTAATTTTCACTGAATAATGTAGAATGTAGAGAATTAACTCCAAATGTTTTACTTGACATTCCCCATTTATCAGATATCATAACTATAATGAAGATAGTGGTGCCTTTTTTCTGCGGTGGGCCTGTGGATATTTCAAAATTTAAGGAGTATATCAGTCCAGACTATCCTGAATCGAGTTTTGAAATAATTCACAACCATCTAACCCTTAAGGTCCAGCTTGTCCAGGGCAAATTTCTGGACAGGAATTTTACAATCGAGGCGTATATAAGTTCCAGTGGTATTAGTTTGATAATTGTTGAACTCAATATCTGGAGTGAAAAGAGTTATGAGGAGCTCGAAAAGCTTTTCCTCAAAAATTTTAAATTCCAGATAGGTGATAAAGTTATAACAACTTCATTATACGGATTCCTCATTGAATTCTTTCTGAAAATATTCAAACTGAAAACCCTGGAGGAGGCCGGCGATTTAATCTCCTTTTCACGGGTGAAAGAAGATGTGGTAAAGAATTCAGGCATCAACTTCCTTTTTCTTGGGAAGGAACAGCTCTTTGTCGGTTTTGACCTCCCCTACATCATCTCAAGACAGCCAAAAATTCCTGCAGGTTGCTCTGAGATTGAAATAGACCAGGATAGGATATCTGTCCACAAGGGCAGGATATTTTATCTGCGCACAGAAAGGATAGAGAAAAAGCTGCTATTCTTTATCCTCGTCCTCTCTTTCTATAAAAAATATGCAGGTTTCACAGCAGGATGGATGGATGATTTAAAGAAAGACCTTACCGGTTTGAGAACCGGGATTGGAACTGAAAGGGCGATAGAATGGGAATGGGAGGAGAAAATTCTGGAAACAAAGCGGGTGAACTTTCTCGAAGTCATTGCCAGTTTCGGGTATGTAGAATCACTCTATTCTGCGCTGGATATTCCGGAAAAATTGAATGAAGCCTGCCGATTACAAAGATACAAAGAGCAGATAGATAAGAATATAAATTCAATAGAATTTATAATCGGTGACATTGGTAAAATAATCGAAAACAGACAGTCCCGTCTTCTCACATCTGCGACAAGAAGGCTTGAATATCTTTTAACCGTACTCGGCTCGATCGGCGGCGTGGCGACAATTATTGCAGTATTCTTCTCTTCAAATATACCCGTAAATCTTAAACTCATCTCCATCCTTGCGGTTCTTCTGATCCCTACCGGGATAGTCCTGTTTGAATATATCATAAGAAAGAGGCTGAAGCAGAGGAGCAGGATCGCTTATGTAACTTCCCGAATAAAGAATCTGCTCAAAGAAAAGAGTGACTTTGAGAAGACGGTGAAGGCATTAAAGGCAGAAAAAGAAATCTACGGTGATGAGACCGGTATGAATATAATAAAATTCTATGAGAAGTTAATAAAACAAAAAGAATATGAGATTGAAAGGTTCCTGAATCAGAAGAGGTGATAATTACCATAAACCGCTGAAATCCCCTTCGCTGTATCTCATAAGATGCCCTTCCAAATTAAGTCAAAGAAATTCTATGGATTTTTATCTCAGACCGATGCCTGTCGCAATTAAAATCACTTTCAAAATTGAACAATCAACTCATAAAGCTTCTCCAGGTTTATAATAGACTGAAGCAGGAACCCCTGAAGAATGCCTATCCCCTCGACAAAAAACTCACGGAAATCAATAAGATAAAAGACAAAATCGAAGACCCTGGATTGAAAGGCTCCCTGAACAGGTTCATCAATACAGAAAAAGAGAATTTAGAGAAGATTAAAGAAGAATTCCGTTTCAGGTTCGGGCAGGAGCTGAAAACTCTCCTGGAAAAAGATGGGGTCGCACTGAGGGGTCAGTATCCGATAATGCGAATCGGACTGTTTACCCTGAAACTGGACTTCGAATTCGGCTCTGCTACCCTCTTTTTTGGTCCAGAGATTGAAAAGATAAGAGCAAGGATACCACTCCAGACCACCACAATTTATGAAACGATAAAAAAGGTTGATGAAGAACTGAGGAAGAGTTGCACCAACCTTGGAGAATTATACCAGAAACTCTATGAGGCATACAAAAGGACGATACTATTAAAGAAAAGACCGTTTGGTGACCGAGCCCTTTTAACTGAAGTTTTGACACAATTTGTCTTCTTGAATCAACCGAAAAAATTTTTTATTGAGCCGAAAAGAGAAAACTACAATGAATTCTCCCGAATGAAACTGGGCTATCTCATCTATCAGTTAAAAAGGGGAGGATATACCCGGCAGGGAATGAGGTTGTATGTAGCGACCTTCGATGCCACCCTTAATAAACTCCAATTTTTATGGATCCCTGAGAATGAACAGGGCGAAGGAACCCACTATGCATATATCTCATTTGAAAAATGAATACGGTGAAGCTGGATAAAAAAACTGCCAAGGCGATAATCCATCAACTGGGAAGTTCTGGTACCCCGCCCCAGTTTGGAATTGAACATTTCAGTGTCGGCCTGGAACCTTTCCTGAAAGTGATTGAAGAGGAATATCTAAGGGATATACTTAAATTGAATCTCTCTTCATTTAAGATGATAACGGGAAATTATGGCGGTGGTAAAACCCATTTTCTTTATATGCTCAGGGATCTCGCCTGGAAGAACAACTATGTTACAAGCTATGCACCACTGAGCCCAACCGAATGTCCATTTGACCGCTTGGAACTGGTCTACAAAAAGATTGTGCTCAATATCGCACCCCCCTTAGAAAACGGGCAGCCATTTTCTGACCAGATCGGCATCGATATTCTTTTGAAAGACATCGATAAGAAAAGCACCGGCATCCTGATGAAACTATCACGCCTTGAAAGTTCAAGTTTCGCCAATGCAATCAAGGCCGCAATACTGAATCTTAAGAACGAAGATGAGGAAGGCTTTTATGAAGTAATTCAATGGCTTAAGGGTGAGGATGTGCCCAAGGAATTGCGGCTCAGATATCGGATATCAGAAAGAATCGACAGGAGTAATGCCTTCAGGATGTTAAGGAGTCTGGTTCAATTCATCAACGCAATGGGCTATTCCGGATTGATCTTGCTTTTTGATGAGGCAGAAAGAGGGATGAGTATCTCTTCAGCCCGGGATAAACGTCGAGCCCTTGACAATCTGAGGCAACTCATTGATGAATGCGGAAATTCGCGCCTTCCTGGAGCAATGTTCTTCTATGCAATTCCTGATGAGAATCTTCTTCTTGAAGGAACCGGCGGTGTCTATGAGGCCTTAAAACAACGGCTCAGGTCAAACTTTACCAGAATCAATCCAATGGGTGTAAAAATCAACCTTGAAGAGCTGGGACTTGAACCTGTTGATTTCTTGACTCGACTCGGCAAAAAATTGAAGAACATCTTTGAAATCGCCTATGACTGTCGATTAAAAGATGACCTTTTCATTCCATCAATGAAGAATCTGGTTGAAGCCGCACTGGAATTACAGACACTCGATATCAGCTACCGAAGGATATTTGTAGTCGGCATAATCGAGGCCTATCAGAGGTTAAAACAGGAGCAAATCCTGATAACCGAAGAGATTGCAAGGGAGATCCTCAGGTCCACAGTGAAAATGCTCTCAGAAAAAGAGCGTGAAGAGGTTGAAAAGGAAGAATATTAAAAATTAAACAACCCGATTATGAAAGCAAAAATTGTCGCCCACCCGATCTTTGGTGAAGGGGTTATAAAAAATAGAAAATGGGATGGCCAGGAGGTGCAGGTGGAGTTCTATTGTGGCCTGACCTTATGGCTGCCTGCCCGCTGGCTCAAGACCATCGAAATACCCAATATCAAACTCAATCAAATCTCCTCAAAGCGGTTAATCGAGGCCTTTCGGTTGGGCATCGTCTCACACCAGGATGTTGAGTTTTTCACATTCTGCCGGGGTTATGAAATCGCCCAGATTAAAATATGGTTATGTTACCGCATATTGTGAATTGAATCCGCAGGAGACACCCCTTTATCGCCCCAAGCGTATCTATCGGGAACTTGTCCACAATCTGCGTTACATAAAGGATGGCTGTGTCTATACATACCGAGACCTGCTCAAAGAATTGAGTTCAATACAGATCAAAGACCACTGCTTCCTCAGCCCGGTCTTCAGACACCTGCGCCGCCTTGACAATGGAGACAACCAGACCGAGGTATTCTGGCAGTGGATTGAAGGTGAATCAACCAAGGATTATGCAACAAATGCCCGGGCACCGTTTCGGGTGCGTGGTGGACAGTCGATTCCAGCCCTGTATGACTTCTCCACCGCAGCGGACTTCTATTCCTATATCCTTACCGGTTTGAGTTATCTGATTAAACTCAAAAATATGGGTGGATTGGTAATCATCCTTGATGAGGTTGAAACCATCACCCATATCTGGAACAACACCCTCTATCTTCGGGGAAAGAGCTTTCTCATCGGACTGATCTATGCTGCCCTCAACAATCAAAAGCTAAAAAAAATTGATAGATCAATGCTACATAACCGTGTCCGTCCCACCCCATACATCTATGGAGAACCGAATATCCTGCTGATACTTGCCACCACCCCGATTCACAGTTATCATGACTTAGATGACCTTAACCGTATCGTGGAACAAAAAATGACGCTTCGTAAGTTCAGTAAATCAGAATTCGAATTAATCTATAACAACCTATACACAGTCTATAAAAAGGCGTATCCAGATTTCAACCTCCAACCCGAAAGAAAAGAGCGGATATTCAATAATGCCTACACCCGGGCCTCAGGCGACCTGAGGGAGTTCATTAAATTCACAATTGCTACATTCGACTGGCATCGATTGACGCCTGTTTTCAAATAGCAGAACATTGACAGAAAAAAAGATTCTGGAAATCAAAAAGAAACTTCGAAAAACCTGGCATCCATTCTTTGGACACTTCGGCTCTTTTACCGAAATTCAAACCCTGACCATCCCACATATCCTGGAAGGAAAGAATGTTGTTGTGATATCACCTGCTGCCAC
>MUKB01000120.1 GCA_002049785.1 Caldifarciminota bacterium 4484_100 | reverse complement strand
AACCCCTGACGATCAAGTTTCACCTTCTTTTTTATCATATAATACCTGGGATACTCGGCAACAATTGTGGAGATTTTCTTATCTCTCTCAGAAATAAGTTTGAGAATTATGGCAGCACCGGTTAGGGCATCACGGGTGAAGTTTATCTTTGGGTATATAACACCACCATTGCCCTCACCGCCGATAATTGCATTAACTCGACGCATCTTTGCCACAACATTTGCCTCTCCCACTTTTGTTCTATAGAGTGGACACCCATATTTTTTTGTAATGTATTCCATTCGGGCGGTGGTAGAAAGGTTGGTCACCACCACTCCCTTTCGTCTACTCAGGATATAGTCGGTAGCAAGAACAAGGCTCAACTCCTCTCCGATTGGATGGCCATCCTCATCAACTACCGCAAGTCGGTCGCAATCCGGATCCACTGCAAAACCGATATCGAGTTTTTTCAATTTTACTAACTGGCAGAGATCCTTGATATTTCTGGGAATCGGTTCAGGTCCCCGGGGAAACTGACGACTGTATCGACAATTCAAGCGATAAACCTGGCAACCCATTGTCCTGAGCAGATTGGGCAAGGCCTGGGCACCCGCACCACCCACTGCATCAATTCCAACCTTTATCCCTTTTCGCACCGAACCAAGATTTGAAACTATACCTTCAATGTGAAAACCGACACCTGAATATTTCTGCACCACACCGGGAATAGATTTATAATGCCTGATTCCAATATTCTTCTGGATAAATTTTGAGAATTGGTTAAACTGCTTCTCATCGAGGAAATTCCCCTTGTTGTCGATGAACTTAAGACCATTCCATTTCTCTGGATTATGGCTTGCAGTAATAACCAGACCCGCCTGTGCCCTGATCTTGCGCACCATAAAGAGAACCGTTGGCGTGGGCACAATACCCAGGTCGATTATCTCACATCCTGCGGTCTTCAATCCCCTGATTACCGCCTTTTTCAGAACCGGTCCAGAACCCCGGGTATCCCGACCGATAACGATCCTCTTCACCTTCATAAATTGTGCAAAGAGCAAAGCATAGTCCTGAGCGATTTCCGGAGTCAGCCCTTTATCCACAACCCCTCTCAAACCTGAAACTCCAAAAATTAATGGCATATCCGATTATAATCCTGATTTTTTGATTGTCAAATACTTAAGTTCAGAATATCGGATCTGTTTACCATTATTGATTTTTAGTAAATGTCATTGCAGATTCTCTTTTTGAGAAATATAAATACCAGTTGGAAATTTACAATTACCAAAATAACGATTCGGCACATATTGCCGGCACCAAAGGTCTCTTCAGACCTCTGAAGTCGGTTCAGAAAGATTTTCATTTTGTGGATTATATTCCGATTTCTCTTTATCCCGGATTATTCCATTATCGACTGCTCATAGATACCAAGGACTTTTCGAAAGAGTATAAAGGACAGATTGAAATTATTCCGGACACCGGACAAGTATACACGAGTGATCTCATCATTGGCAAGAGATGCAATATGGAAATCTTCAGCTACCGTGGCCTTCCGTTTATACCCGTAATCGATTTAAATTTTGAATTGAATGACACATTGTTTTCTTATATTGAAATTTATGGATTACGGGCTGATAGTCTGTATTATGATTCACGATATAAGATAATCGGTAATTCAGGCAATCTTATCTACGAGAGGAAATTACGAAATTTAAAGTGTGGGTATCAAATTGTAGATACCACCTCCATACCCCTTAACGGCCTTACCGGAGGAGAATATACCTTCCTGGTTGAAATTTACGATTCGGTTTCAGCAAGCAGATTTCAGCATAAAAGGCTGTTCACCATTAGACCTCTAAAAGTTGATATCTCGAATATGCCTTTCAGTTCTGAGATACAATTTCTGGTAAGCCAGAAAGAATTCAAAAGATTCAAGGTTCTCAGTCAACAGGAGAAAGAGATATATCTGAAAAAATTCTGGACCGAACACGATTACCAGGAGTTTGTGAAGAGACTTCTTGAAGCCGATGAAAAATTTTCCACCACACGGATGAAAGGCAGGAATTCCAAGCGCGGAAGATACTACATAAAATATGGACCTCCAGAATGTATCGATGATATCCCGATGAACAGGTGGGGAAAACCACTGGAATTGTGGCACTACTATTCTCAGGGGAAAGATGTTTTATTCTGTGATGTGCATAATGATGGAGATCCAGAATTGATTGCTGTTTTGAGGGTAAATGAACTTTTTCATATAATTGAACTTGGCTACTATAAACCAGAGGATATCAGAAAGTGGCCCTGGTTGACGCGGATTGCTCCAGGAACCTATTTCAGGCAGAAGTCCGAAGAAGAGGAGGACATATTACAGGAGGACTAATGAACCGCAGGACTTTTAAACTACTCCTTTTTTTCGCCATCATAGTATTAACCCTATGCAGGGTTACAAACATCCTTGCATCGCGCTATTATCGACTTCTTGAGAAAGAGCAGAAGATATTCCTTGGGTTGAGAGGGCTTGATTCATTGGCCGCCATCGAATATCTGAACCTTGAATCAGCGACTGAACGAGCCCGATATTATGAAAATTTTTGGTCGAGTAAACCCCAGTCTGCGCGCCGCGAATTTGAGAAAAGAATCGATTATGCATACCGGAAATTTGGTAAATATGCGCCACTCAGTGATGATCGAATCCCGATTTATGTGAAATATGGTGCGCCTACTGTCAGGGAAGAGATCACACCACAAAAAAAGATTGCCTTTAAGATAAAAGAAAGTGTTAAACCCGCTGAGATCTGGACCTATGATAATTATGGCAGGATGTTCGACTTTGTCAGATT
Source organism: Caldifarciminota bacterium 4484_100 (assembly GCA_002049785.1). GTDB lineage: Bacteria > Hydrothermota > Tepidihabitantia > SM23-42 > SM23-42 > 4484-100. The sequence continues at coordinate 4,354 of MUKB01000120.1, read as the reverse complement.
CGTGAGGGCATATAAACTCATTGCCGTATCTGAATTTGGTGAGGGTTTAAAAATCCCGTATTTGGAAGAGATCGGAATCGACACCACACTCCCGAAGAAATCCTTTGGAAAAATGGATTTTGATGTTACAATTGGGAGATTTCGTCAGAGAAGAAATTTAACGCGGTTGGAGATTTATATTACAGTTATGCTTGAAGATACTACCTCGTTAATCTTTTGGCGTCAAATAAAAGTTCTTGACCTGAATGACAGTTTGATCCAAAGTAAATCCGACTTTTTGAAACCGAGGCAAGCTGAACAAGGAACCTTCTTTGATGAAACCAATTTATGGCTCTCGCCTGATAAATATAGATTGGAGATTACAATAACCAATTTGAGAGATGGATGTTCAAAGACAAAAGTCGAGACAGTCAATCTAATCGATTATCAGGATGATGCAAAGGAAATCAGTGATCTCATCTACGCAATGGTTATTGATGACGCCTTTACCCACCAAAAGTTTGAAAAACCGGTAGGAAGGGTCATTCCACTGACGAATTCGATCTTTCCTATCCATAGGCCTTTCTACCTATATACTGAAGTTTATAATCTCAAAACAGAAGGTGGTGAGCACCATATAAAGACGATATATGAAATCTATAATAAACAGAAGATGCGCAAGGAGATTGTCGATATAATGAGTGAGGACCATATCGGCCCATCATCGGTTGCTTATCTTGCTGCAAAAGATCGCCTTCTTTAATGAACAGGATTATAAAAGGGCAAAGAAGGCCTGCCTTGAAGGAATTAAAAAGGGTGATACCCATTTTGAGCTTTATGCAATTCTCAGCGCCTGTGAAATTTCATACAGCAACTGGCATGCTGCAGTCAAGGCACTGAAAGGTGCATTTTCAAAAGATTCCCTGCACACCCTTGACTGGATCAGGAAAAGAGGCGGAGGCGAAAAATACTATCATCAGGCATTCTATTTCTCCGCCCTCGATTACTTTAAAAAGCATAAATACGAGGAGGCATTGAATGATATTAAATATACTGCTTATTTTGATTATTGCGATAAAAATAGTAGCATACTAAAAGGTGCCATCCTCTTTAAACTCGGTCGAATTGAAGAGGCAAACAGGGAATACCTTGATATTTTAAGCAGGGACCCCAAGAATCCCGATATAAATTTTCTTATCGGAAAGTCACTATTTGAAGCCGGGGCATTTGACAGCTGTTTAAAATATTTCATCAATGCTATGAAATATTACAGACCGAAATACAAACGAACACTGCAGGTCTTATTCCAAAACAAAATTGATGTGGATGACAAACTCACCCGAAAGGTATTAAGATTATGGTTCAATAAACAGCTCCAGGAATTGGACGAGTTGTTTAAAAAAGAGTTGAAACTTACAGATGGATTGGCAGCACACAATGAGGTTATGCTTGGACTATCCAGGGCAGCAACTGATCTTGCCCACACCTATTACTACATAGGGATGGTGTATTATAACTTGAAAGAAGATAGCGCCGCCCTGCAAAATTTAGAAAATTGTTTACGATTCAAACCCGATGACATTGATGCACTCTTCTTCGCTTCGGAGATACTCATCAAATTTAAGGAATATCAGAAAGCACGGGAATACTTAGAAGAGCTTACGAAGATAAATCCGGATGACCAGGATGCCTGGTTTTATCTTGCAGTCTGCTATACACAACTCGGTTTCTATAAACGGGCTATTGAAATCTATGAGAACAGGATGTTGCCAGTGGACCCAAACCGTGTGGAAGTCTTGACTAATCTGGCTTATCTTTATGCCCAGCTCGGCAATGATGCCAAATCAAATGAGTATCTTCAGCGTGCAAAGGAGAACGAAGGAAGGTAACTTTATCAAATATGTATTCCCCTTGACATTTACCATATTTTTATTATACTAAAATGTGGAGGTTTTTGATGCGCAAGGTTTTTTTAATTCTTAGCCTGTTCTGCGGGCTACTCGGAGGTGCAGGTCGTCGACCCGGAGCAGTATTTTTGCTGATCTGGCCCGGAGCCAGGGCAACCGCACTGAGTGGAGCATTTTCTTCAATTGCGGATGACGCAACTGCCTGTTACTATAATCAGGCGGGTCTGGCCTTTCTCGACCAGACCATCGTTACGCTTCAGCATGCAAACTGGTTGCCTGCACTCCACTCCGGTATGTACTATGAATATGCAGGTGTGGTGAAACCGATGAAGATGGGCGCCTTAGGGCTCGACATCATCTATCTCACCACCGGCACCACCGAGGTGATCGACGAAACCGGGCAATACATCGGAGAATATATCACCTTTGATATTGCGACCGGGCTAAACTACGGATTCAAATTGACTAACCAGCTGGGTATGGGTATAGGCTGGAAATTCATCTACTCATTTCTTGTCCCGGATTGGGTATTCAAAAGGATGCCGGGTCTGGGAATCGAAAAGGGCGGCACCGGTATCACCTGGGCATTTGATGGAGGCCTGCTCTATAAACCCTATAGCTTCATATCCCTCGCCCTTGCCCTGCAGAATTTCGGACCCAATATCAGTTATACCGAGAGTGGCTCCTCGGATCCCCTGCCCTATACCCTGAGATTGGGGATGAAACTTGAACCGATAAATTCACGGATATTACGGGTATGTATGACTACAGATGTCACTAAGATTCTGGTTGGAATGTTTGCCAGTGAAGATAATACTTTCTTTGAAAATTTAAGATACGAATTCCAGACAGCATGGAAGGCGGTTGGTTTAGAAGTAGAGTATTACAACTTTATCTGTCTGCGCGGTGGTTATTTCCGCGATACCGAAGGAGCCAGGATCGGTTTCACCTTTGGGGGTGGAATTAAGGCTGGTGGTTTTTCTATAGATGTTGGAATTGACCAGGCAATCTATGAATTTGAAACAACAAACCGTAAATTCTCATTCTCATATCGCTTCTAAAAAACATCTATTATACTGATGTCCAGAAATAGCCTGAGCAGAAAAACGATTGAAGAAATTGCAGATTTATCCCGATTAGCACCACCTTCAGAAAAATTTATCCAACAGCTTATAGAAATCATAAAGACATTTGAACAGCTCCAGTCCATCGATACCGAAAAAATCGACTTACAGAAATTAAACTCGATTGATATAAAAAAATTGAGGACGGATAAAGCTGTTCGCTTCCATATAAGGCTGAAAAACTTTGTTCCAAAAATTCATAAAAATTTTATCACCTTCTGACTTTGGATTTAACCCTGTTACCAGTTCATAAAATTCATAAACTTCTGCGTGAAAAGAAAATAACTGTCTACGAAACGGTCAGCGCAGTAATCGAAAAAATAGAAAAAAAAGATAAAGAGATTAATGGATACACATCCTTCTATCCGGACGAGGCACTTGAACGGGCAGGGTTACTCGATAAAAAAATTGATAGTAGTATTCCTCCATTATATGGTATCCCGATTGCGGTCAAGGATAACATTGCAATCAAAGACAAACCACTTACCTGCGGTTCAAGAATGCTACAGAATTTCATTTCACCTTATTCAGCCACAGTCATCCAGCGACTTGAAGCCCAGGGAGCAATCATCCTGGGTAAGACAAACCTTGATGAATTTGCAATGGGTTCATCAAATGAGACTTCGGTCTTTGGACCGGTTCATAATCCCTTTGATACAAAGCTTGTTGCAGGCGGTTCAAGCGGTGGGGCGGCTGCGGTCGTGGCCTACGGTGGGGCCTGCGCATCCCTGGGTTCAGATACTGGCGGTTCAATTCGGCTACCTGCTTCATTCTGCGGCGTTGTGGGATTGAGACCCACCTATGGCCTTGTATCCAGATATGGTCTTGTTGCCTATGCATCATCTCTGGACCAGATCGGCCCTATCACCCGTGATACCCTGGATGCCGAGATAATGCTACAGGCAATCGGTGGTTTCGACCCCAACGACTCCACCTCGGTCGAGAAATCCCCGATGAATAAATCCCCAATTCGGGTCAAGGACTATCGTATCGGTCTCCCTGAAGAATATTTTGGTGATGATCTGGACACAGAAATTAAAGAAGCGATCGATTATGTTATAAAAGTCTTAACCCCGGAGATAAAAGAATTCGTCCGGATCTCCCTGCCCCATACAAGATATGCCCTGGCAAGTTACTATCTGATTGCACCGGCCGAGGCCTCATCAAATCTCGCCCGTTATGATGGAGTGAGATACGGTTTAAGGATTGAAAACGGCGAGACCTATATAAAGACGAGGAGCATCGGCTTCGGGTCTGAGGTAAAAAGACGTATTATCATCGGCACCTTTGTGCTCTCCCGTGGCTACTATGAACGATATTACAATGTAGCCCAGAAGGTGCGTA
>MUKB01000023.1 GCA_002049785.1 Caldifarciminota bacterium 4484_100 | reverse complement strand
GAACTGAGGATGTGGCAGAATTTTATTAAAAAATACCCTGATGCGGAAGAATATATCCTTGCGCTGATGGAACTTGGATATCTGAACCGGGTTCTCTTCGAAATTACTGAAAATGATGCCTACCGTTCATCCGCTGTCCAAATTTTCAATAAAGTTATGAGATTATTTCCTGATTCAATATACGAAGTTCAGGCGCGGATCAACCTTTATGAAATTGAGCATAACAAATATATTTATAAGTATTAAAAATGCTTTCAACCACTCTTATTTAATTTATTATGTGAAATATATATTTTTAGAATATAAAAACGAAAAACTCCCCCAATTACGCACTTTCTGCCGTCTGTTTTTTACCTGACTCCTCTCCACTTTTTGTTTCGATTTTTTAGGATATTCTGCTGAATTCATTTCAGTATCTCTGATTTGTCTTGTTTTTGGCTTCTTTGATTTTTCTGGTTTGAAAGATTGAGACCCTGAAATAAATTCAGGGTGACAGGAAAAGAAATAATACTGAGATTCCTTAGCACAGGGTTCAGAATGGCACTTTCTTTAATTCCGAAATCCGCAATCCGAAATTCGAAATGCCTCTATTCTGTCATGCTGAACTTGGTTCAGCATCTCTGGTTTTTCTCGTTTATCTGGTTGAAAAAATTGAGATTCCGAAACGAGTTCGGAATGACAATGTTATTATCCAGAATCAAGAATCTAGTATCAAGTTAACGACTTAATAACCAATGAGTTAATGGGTAAATGTTTTCCAAATCCGAAATGTCATCCTGGTGGTGCTATGAAAAAAGTGGAGATGAGGGAGATTTTTTAACCCTTGACAAATTGAAAATTTTTACTATAATAAGATAATAGGTTTAAGCCTAATAAGATAGGCAAAGTCATCGTGTGTTCTTTTTAAAACCTAAAATTATAAGTGAAAGGAGAAGGTATGAAGTGGCTAATAAAGTCAATGATGATCTGCCTTATTGGGGTAATTTTTGGACTTGCCTATGCTGGTCTCAGCCAGCTGGGCCAAAAAAATCTACCCCATAATGAGGCAAAGCTAAAGGGCTTTCAGGTTATAAAAGATGGCCAGCCCCAGGTTAACAAGGGTCTAACTTCAAAGGCAAAGATCCTCCATCCGCTAAATATCAAAAGGCAAAAATCGATATCCCTTCCTTATAAACCTGCTGGAACAACCCAGCTGCGAAGATGGGAAAAAGAACAGGTAAAAAGGTGGCGTGAATATCTTATTAAAGAGGGCTGGGTCAATCCTGACGGTTCGCAAAAATACATACCAGGTGAGGTCATTGTTCAGTTTGAAAATCGAGCACGCTCCTTGATAAAGACCACTACAAAAAATGGAGTTCCAGTATTTGGTATTCAATCTATCGACAAAATTAACAAAAAATATAGAGCAGTCTCGATTGAGCGTGTGATAAAACCTGAGACGATTAAAAAAGGCAAAGAGCAATCGGTTATGAAGCATGGACTGGACCTCATATACCTGATAAAATTCCCTGCTGAGGTCGATGTAAAAAAGATATCTGAAGAGTATCTCAAAGACCCTGCTGTAAAAGAGGCATCACCAAACTGGCAGCTCTATCCGATGAATATACCCCAGTATCCTGCCCCGAATGACCCTTACTACACCCAGACCCCCTGGTCCTGGGATGAGATGAAATGTCGTGAGGCCTGGTATCTGAATACCGGTTTATCAGGGGTAAAAGTCTGTCATATTGCGCTTGGGACTTCAGCCACACGCGGTGCCCATCCTGATTATAATAATCAGGACCTCGACCTCAATTATGCGGGCTCTGGAGGCGGAAACCCCGGGTCTGTAACCACCCATGCCACTGCCTGTGCCGGATGTATGGCTGCAGAAAACAATAATGGTTATGGACAATGCGGTGTTGCTGGAGGCTGGGGTTCTACCCATGGTTGCACCTGGACCTATTATGGGATGAGAAACACCACCGCGGCTGAAATAGCAGCATTCAAATGGGGAGCAGATAACGGCTGTATCGTTGAGAATGCAAGTTTTGGCGGCACCTCACCTGGTGCCGGGGTTGAGGCTGCGGTCAATTATGCGGTGGATAATGGATGTCTGGTTACCGCATCTTCAGGTAATGCAGACTATCCTGATATGTCTATGGACCCTGGATTGAATGTCTGGCAACCGGTGGACAGTATAGCATCGGCTATGAAGCTATGGCCTGGGGAACATCCTTTTCTGCACCAAAGGCTGCCGGAGTTATCGGTCTGATCAAAAGCGAACATCCGGGCTGGAATGTAAATCAGATAAGAACAGCTCTGACTGAGTGTGCGGACTGGATCGATTATGTTCCTGCCAATGAGGGCCGCTCCGGACTGATGGGTGGAGGAAGGGTCAATCCCTATGAATCGATGAAGGTCTTCGATAAAAATGTTTCGGTCAATAAGATATACCGTCCCCAGGTGGATGAGGGTGATTCAATTGATGCCTATTCCAGAATCACACCCAAGGTCGTTGTCCAGAATCGCGGGATTCACCGTGAAACATTCAAGGTGATCTGCCGTATCGATACGATAACCGGGGCAAATGTCTATGCAGATACCGTGTTTGTTGAAGGTCTTGCAGACCGCACCGATAAGATAAATAAGGGCAGGCTGATCAGTTTCCAGGATTGGATAGTAGGTGGTCCAAGTTCCCGCTACATTATTACCGCCTATACCACTCTGAACGGCGACCAGAATTTGGTTAATGATACACTCATTGATACGGTATATGTTCGGGGTGGTGCTGCCGGTGTATGGTTGAAGAGGGACGACGGCAATATCGGATTCTATGGCGGGACCGGTGGTTCCAGTTATGCCTATACCACATTAATGCCCCAGCCTGCTGCTGCCTGTAGTATTATAGCAATCAGATGCTATACATATGATGTTGGCACCACCGGCGGTTTTACTGCCTATATCATTCCCGATTCAGCAGGACAGGCCTATCGTTATGCACCAAAAAAGACCGCAAGCGCTTGGGTATCAAAATATGTCCCAAACAGCAATATCAATCCTGAGGGCTGGACTGTAATCAACCTCTCAGGTGCAGAACGTGTCTATTGGACACCCGATTCCGGACTCTTCCATATTACGGTGATTCAACAAGCAGGGAATCTATATATGGGTGTTGATCAGAGCGTAACCTATCAGGACAGCGTGGGTAGATTCTCATGGGTGGGAACAAATCCTGGCTGGTCCTGGGGATACTGGTGGACTGGACAGGACCCTGGGGTGATAATGTTCGAAGTGCAGGTCAAATATATTACATACAATAATGATGTCTCCACCACTGAAATTATCTCACCCGCAGTCCATATCATCAATCAGGTCCCGGTTATACCTCAGGCAGTGGTAAAGAATATCGGTGCCTATTCCCAGTCAAATTTCAATGTTACTATGAAGATTGATTCAGCAGGCAATGAAATATACACTGATACAAAAACAGTCTCAAAAACACTTAATAAATATGAATCCGACACCCTGACATTCACCGGCTGGTCACCAAACTGGGAGGATGGTACCTATAATTTACGGTGTTATACCCAACTTTCCAATGATGAGGACCGGAGTAATGATACCCTTTATCAGGATGTTTTGACAAACAGCTACGATACCCTCGCTTACGATGACAATAGTCCTTACTGGATCTATACCGACAATAATTGCTACTGGGCAGTTACCTTCTATCCAGCCCGCGCCTGCACAGTAATTGGGATTGATTATATGCTCTATGTAGGCGGCTCACCCCATGCCTGCACCCTATTTGCCTATGAAGCTGAAAATGATACACCAACAGTCAGGCTCTGGCGAAAGACAGCCGCATTCCCAATCAATGGATGGAATACCTACAATTTCAGTAATGCAGAAAAGATTGACCGACCCAATGCCGAAGACTTCTCACTCGGTTTATGGACCTATGGTCTTCAGGGTGGAGATACGATCTGTCCCCGCTTTGACAATACCGATGAACAACCATATCATTCCTATGCCAATACCGGCTCAGGATGGGGCAGCCCTATGATTTATGATATGATGTTAAGGGCAAGGGTAAAATACTATGGCAGTCCATATGACCATGATGTCGGCGTGACATCCTTAGATAACCCCGTGCCCTATGACTGGGTCTATCCAGACCATCCTATTACGCCTCAGGTAACGGTCGAAAACTTTGGATTGAACAGTGAAACATTCAATGTGATATTTCTGGTCCTGGATAGTCTGGACACCGTTGAATTTGCGGATACAACATCGACAACCTTAGGTCCTGCAGAAATCCAGGAGATAAGTTTCAGCTCCTGGACACCCCAGGTACCGGATATGGATTATACAATAAAGGGCTACACCAATTTGAGTTCAGACCAAAACCGCAGTAATGACACAACCCAGGCACCAGTTTACTGTCGCACAATCAATGTGATATCCTATAATGAAGAAACCTGGGGAGATCTCGGCGTTGCCGAACCATACTATGCAGTAAGGTTTACACCGGAAAGGAGGTGCACGGTCTGGGGCGCCTTAATAAATATCTGGCCAAATCGTGACAACTGCACCGCACCCTGTACCCTGTTTCTGTGGGCAGATACCCTTAACCATCCTGCATCTGCGACATTCATCGATACCGTATGCTTTACACCCAACTCAGTCGGCGCGACCCAGGGCGGTTATATATATCGGGTAAGGCTCGACTTTACCTCGGGCTCAAAGGGTTCAAACTATGAAACCGACAGTGATTTCTGGCTCGGAGTGTTTGCTCCGGTATCCGGTGCCGATACCGTTTTGGTTCCATTCTCAGATTTTGCCGATTACGAAAACATCGATGGCAGAAGCCTTTCCAATTCAGACCGAACCAATACCGACCAGTGGTATGCACCGACCTGGGTCAGCGGTTCTGATACCTCCCAGGCCGACTGGGAGATTAAGGCCCTGGTAAAATACCTCTCATATCCTGATGATGCACCACTTGCTCCAGACCTCAGGGTATCAAAACAGACAAACGATGCCCTGCTCACCTGGGATTCAGTAAAGACCGATGTCTCAGGCAACCCAATTATCTGTGACCATTATACAATCTATCGCGCGACAAACCCTAATTTTACTCCGGGATACAACAATTTCCTGAGTGCAGGCCCGGATACATTTTTCACTGACCCCAATGTTCTGGATAGTGCAGATAATTACTATTATATAAATTATGCCTTCAATAAATATGGCACCAAGTCATCCCGATCGAATATGGGTTATGTTTTCCATAAGGCGTTTGTGGAGAATCCTTCCGCTACGGACAAAAACTGGACAAGTCTGCCCTGGTATAATGAATATACCACAGTCTCGGATCTGACTACTGACCTGAGTCCTTCCGGAGACCCCTTGGTGAAGATCACCAATCTCCGGGATGACCAGCTATACGAAAGTTATACCTGGACCACGGTGCCCTTCCCGCACTGGGCTGGAACCGACTTTGCGATTACTCCGGGTCGTGCCTATGAACTTGTCACTACAGTTGATACCTCACTTATCCTTGTGGGTTCAAATAACCCGGATGGTCTAATCACCCTGAATGAAAACCCTTCGACCACCGATAAAAACTGGGTCTCAATCCCCTATAATGCGGTCTACAATACGGTCAGTGATATTACAACCGAATATAGTCCCTCAGGCAACCCCTTGGTGAAGATCACCAATCTCCGGGATGACCAGCTATATGAAAGTTATACCTGGACCACGGTGCCCTTCCCGCACTGGGCTGGAACCGACTTTGCGATTACTTCGGGTCGGGGTTATGAGTTTGTTACGATCGTGGATACATTCTGGAATCCTACAGAATTCAGCAATCTCGCCCTGGCAAGGATACTGGCTCGTAAGCCCGAGTATTCAGGGGTTGAAAGTCATCTGGGTAAGTTTACTACGCCGGGTCGGGGTTCGGTCTGGATGATTAGCCCGAGTGCATCACGGACAAAGTTAAAGAAAGAGATTGAAGATACAGATCCTTCTTTATATTGTTTAGCTGATAGAGATTTACAGAAAGAAATAAATTACCGTGAACCGGGTATTTCTCATCTGGTGCGTGGTTATTTTGAGTTATCTGGTTGTGATGGTGTTGTTTTTACGGTTTATCGTCCGGGTTTGCCTGAGGATCCTTTAACCGAGCGGATGATAGGTTGTGGTTATGAGCAGGTTGAGGGTGTGGTTAATTTCTGGTTTGATGTGGGTAATTTCTGTCATCCTTGGTGTGGTGGTGAGGAAGTTTTGTTGATTGTTGAGGCGTTGAAGGGTGATAGGGCGTATTTTGGGGTGTTTGGTTTTGAGCTTGATCCGGGTGTGGACATTCAGGAGTTGGGTGAGTTGAGGTTGGTGCCGATATCATCCAGTTATTTTGACAGCAAGGATATTATCGGCTACAGTTTATATCGGGGTGGTGAGCGTTTGAATACTGAGATAATTAAGGTTAATGCTCAGTCAACTTCTGAGGGTTTGGTGATGAGGCCGGTGATTCGTGGTGGTTATGAGACGGTTTATAGTTCGGGTGAGGGTTCAGTTCGGTTGGTGCCGGTTTCTTATGCTTTTTCGGTCTTTCCGAATCCGTTTGTGAAGCGGGTCTGTCTCAAATATGCCCTGCCCCGGGCCGATATCGTGGAGATTAAGGTCTATGATGTCTGTGGTAAGTTGATAAAGACTCTGGTTTCAGGGAAATTGGACCCTGGCTATTATCAGATATACTGGAATGGTAATGACAATACCCTCCGAAAGGTCCCATCCGGCGTCTACTTCTGTCGCATCACATCCCATCATTTCCATAAAACCGTTAAGCTAATTACGATAAAGTAATAGAGGTATTTCGAAAAGAGTTTACAACCTATTCTGGGCACATAATGGAGCCCTCAAATGTAACAACACCCTGACCACCAAAGGATACTTTTAGAACTTGATTCTTGATTATATTTATGTGAACATATACAATCCCTGGCATATTCATTGAATGGCCCTGTTCAACAAGAATCCGTGACATCTCTTCTTGTGGAATAATACGATTCTTCAATAAGTAGCAACCCAGGGAAGCACTCGATGCACCACTTACCGGGTCTTCTTTTATCCCCACAGTCGGTGCAAAGTGTCTCATATGGACGGTATTATTTTCATCAAATGTCTTCATCGAATAGACAACAATGCCGCTGATAAGTAACCGATTACAATAGTTTGCCATCAATTGGAAATTGGGTTGAATGTCCATCAACTGTTCCAGGCTCTTTACCGGTATAATAAGGTCGGTAATGCCCGAGCTCACCGTTGCCACTGGATAATTTGTCCCTTGAATATCGATCGGTGAGACACCGAGAATCTTCGATATCGATTTTATGTCTATGGCCATACTCAAAAACTGGGGTATCGGGATCGAAACGGTTACCCTCTCCACCCGGTTCTCTTTAACCCTCAATTCTAAATGTTGAACTCCGGATTTGGTGTGTTGACGGACTAAAGTAATGGGTTCATTAAGTTTAATCAGATTGTCTTCTGCAATTCCAAAGTAGGCAGCGATTGTGCCATGTCCGGAAAAATTTATCTCCTCAGATTTACTGAAGAAACGGAGATATAAATCTGCACTCTGGTCTCCAGGGAAGACAAATGTTGTGTCTGAAATGGGGTTCAGTTCCTGTGTCAATCTGAGCATCCGATTCTCTTCAACCTTACCCTCTGGACAGACGATAACCCAGGCCGGGTTACCTGCATACGGAGTTCGAGTAAAGGTGCTGACCCTTCTAATCTTAAACCATTCCATTATCAATTCTCCTTAAAAATTACAGATTCCTTCACCACAGACCCTATAGTTGTTAATCTCTCCAAATTCTAACGCCTGCCTCTTCTTACTTCCGTATCGATATATGGTAACCCCTTTACATTTGAGCTTGTGGGCGAGTAGAAAAACCATCCGGGTCTGTTCCAGGGTAGCATTCTCTGGAAGATTTATGGTCTTACTCACTGCATTATCCACATAACGCTGGAATGTCGCCTGCATCTTAATATGGAATTCAGGTGGAATATCATGGGCAACCGGAAATATGCGCTTGATATTATCGGGTATTTGGGGTATCCGTCGAACCGAGCCGGTGCGCACAACCTCAGCAATCATCTCCGCTGAATAGAAACCCCGCTCCCGGGCGGTCTCTTCAAACAGTGGATTAACCGTCAAAAGGGTCGTATCCAATGCATTCCTCAGATATCCAACCGAAAATAGCGGTTCAATCCCGGAAGAGACATTCGCGATGGTGCTGATTGTTCCCGTGGGGGCGATGGATGTCACTGTGGCATTCCGCATCTTTTTATCTTTAAAGATTGAATGTTGAATATTGGGAAATGAACCGCGCTTTTCTGCCAGGGCCTGTGATGCTTCCCGTGCCTTATTCTGAATAAAATTCATCAATTCTCCAGCAAAGTCGAGCGCCTCCTGGGAATCATAAGGGATGTTCATCTTAATCAAACAATCGGCAAACCCCATTATCCCCAGACCGATCTTTCGATTGCCCCTGGTGATATCTTCAATCTCTTTAATAATATATCGATTGGCATCAATGACATTATCCAGGAAATGAACCCCCACCTCAATCGTACGAGCCAGTTTATTATAATCAAATTTGCCTGCGTTGAACATCTGAACAAGATTTATTGAACCGAGATTGCAGGATTCATAGGGAAGCAAAGGGACCTCACCGCAGGGATTTGTTGTCTCGATTGAGCCGAGTCCGGGTGTGGGATTTCTGCGATTTATCTCATCAAGATAGAGCATCCCGGGATCTCCTGTCTTCCAGGCATTGGTGATTATCAAATCGAAGACATCACGGGCATTCAGCATCTTCACCACCTTCTTATTTCTAGGGTTTATGAGTTCATATACCTGATTATTGATCGCCCGTTTAATGAAATTGTCTGAAACCGCCACTGAGATATTGAAGTTAACAAATTCGGTTTCCTTCTCTTTGAGCCGGATAAAATCTACAATATCAGGATGGGTCACATGCAGAACCCCCATATTCGCACCGCGTCTCCGTCCCCCTTGCTTTATGATTTCAGTGGCACGGTCGAAGATCCTCATAAATGATATAGGCCCAGAAGCGATACCCATAGTCGACTTCACAACATCGCCCCGGGGTCGAATCTGGGAGAATGAAAAACCGGTCCCACCACCGGACTGATGAATCAATGCCGCGTTTTTCAAGGTATCAAATATGCTCTTCAATGAATCCTCAATCGGCAGAACAAAACAGGCTGATAATTGACCTATCTCGGTCCCTGCATTCATCAAGGTAGGTGAATTGGGCAAAAATTCCAAATTGACCATACTGTTGTAGAACTTCTCTTCAGTCTCCTCAGGACGGGCACCATAATTGGCGTCGACCTCTGCAATTGCCTTTGCTACTCGTTTGAACAGTTGCTCAGGAGACTCAATCACCCTTCCTGCAGGGTCACGCCTCAGATAACGTTCCTCAAGTATCTTAAGGCTGTTAAATGATAACTTGAGATCATCCTTTACTCCAAGGATGGTCTTCTTCTCCCTGAGTTCGGTTCTATTCCGGCGATAAATAATATAAGCCTTTGCGGTTGCATACTTACCATGACGCACCAATGTCTTCTCAATGAGGTCCTGGATATCTTCAACATGCGGTTTGAATGATTCAGGTTCCTTTTCTAACTCTGCTATAACCTCATTTCCGATTGTTTCAGCAAGGGAGATGTCCTCTTGACTTGCCTTAAGGGCCTTTCTGATGGCATTATAAATTCGGTTCGGATCAAAATTCTCTTCGGAACCATCTCGTTTAATGACCTTATTCACAACAATAAGATTATACTTAGTATCATTAACTTGTCAACAATCCATTTTTTGATACTTCAAATTAATCCCTGTTCTGGATGCAGAAAACCCTTGACTTTTTTTTAATTGTCTATATAATATGGTTGGAGAGTTTATTGGACATAATTCTTGTTAGCAGCCGGGGCAATAAGACCTTAAATCTACACATAAAATTTATCTTTATTCTTCTGTTAGGAATGTTCATACTGGGAATTTTAGGTTTCTTTATCTACAGTGTTGTATTCTTTGCGACCAACGAAGTCGACCAGAATCGACTGAGGAAACTGAGGACCGAGAATCAAATAGTTCACCAGGAGTTGATGCGGATTGAAAATGAGATAGCCAACCTGAATAATATAATTGATAGCCTTGCACTCTACGACAAGAAATTGAGGGTCTATGCCCCTCTTACACCGATCAATGAAGATTTGAGAAAGGCAGGGGTCGGTGGTTATACCCCGCATTACAATGACAAAGAAATATCCCCCAGGATAAAGGATAAACTCACCGATATTTCCCAGACCCTTGATAATATCCTTGCTCAGGCAAGGGTTCAGCAGAAGAGCTTTAATGAACTCTACAACTACCTTGAGGAAAAACGATATATGCAAAATCATACACCATCTATCATCCCGGTCCAGGGATGGTTGATCCGGGGTTTCGGCTATCATATCGACCCCTTTACCGGCAAGGTAAAGATGCATGAAGGTCTTGATATCGCTGCACCAATAGGAACCCCAATCGTTGCGCCTGCTGATGGTGTGGTAAAATATACCGGTACAAAACGCGGTTTTGGACTCACCGTTGAGCTCGACCACGGTTATGGATACAGCACCCTGTTCGCCCATTGTCAGCGAATCAAGGTAATTCCCGGGATGAAGGTAAAAAGAGGTGATATCATCGCCTATGTCGGCAATACCGGTAAATCTACCGGCCCCCATCTCCATTATGAGGTTCATATTGCCAACCGGCCGGTTGACCCAATCCGTTTCATCCTCACCAAATCTGTGATTAGTGACTGAATCAATAAATTAGGTATTGACAAATCATAAATTTTAATTATAATTTTCTATCCTTAGATATTCTCCAGATGAAGCGGATTGCTATGGGGAAGGGGGAAATTGTACCCCTGAGTATTGGTGTTAAACCACAAGGATTGGAAGGATGGCAATTTAAAAATGGTAGGTGCAAATGGAAATAACTGAACTTAAAAAGAAAAAAGTCTCTGAGCTTCATGCGATTGCTAAAGAATTGGGTCTTTTCAACTACACGGATTTGAAGAAACAGGACCTGATTCATGCAATCATTGAGGCCGAGACAAAAAGGGCTGAATTGGTTCCAGTGGAAGGTGTTTTGCAGGTCCATTCTGAAGGTTATGGCTTTCTACGTTCTCCCAACTATAATTACCTGCAGAGCCCGGACGATATCTATCTCTCGATCTCTCAAATTCGGAAATTTAATCTGAAGGTTGGTGACCATATTAAAGGCCTGGCACGACCACCCCGGGAAGGTGAACGCTATTTTGCAATGATTAAGATTGAAAAGATTAACGACATTCCACTCTCAGAGTTTCGGGAAAGGGTCCTCTTCGATAACCTCACACCACTCTATCCTCGTGAAAGAATCCATCTTGAGATTGAAGAAAAGAATGACCTTTCAATGCGGATTGTCGACCTCTTCACACCCATCGGTAAAGGCCAGCGTGGACTTATTGTCTCACCACCCCGGGCAGGAAAGACAATTCTCCTTCAAAAGATAGCCAACTCGATCACCACAAACCATCCTGAAATCTATCTGATTGTCCTGTTAATTGATGAACGACCTGAAGAGGTTACCGATTTTGAACGCTCAGTGGACGCCGAAGTCGTATCTTCAACCTTTGATGAAACTCCGGACCGCCATACCGAAGTCGCTGAGATTATTCTGGAAAGGGCAAAGCGGATGGTTGAGGCAAAAAAGGATGTTGTAATATTACTGGACAGCCTCACCCGACTTGCCCGGGCCCACAATGCAGTGGTCCCCCATTCTGGCAAGACCCTTTCTGGTGGACTCGATTCAACCGCTCTTCAGAAGCCGAAAAAATTCTTCGGTTCAGCGCGTAATATCGAGGAAGGTGGAAGTCTCACCATAATCGCCACCGCCCTGATCGATACCGGCTCGAGAATGGATGAGGTGATATTTGAGGAATTTAAAGGAACCGGTAATCTTGAGCTAATTCTGGATCGCCGGCTATCTGATCGAAGGATCTTCCCTGCCCTGGACCTCTACAAATCAGGGACCAGAAAAGAGGAACTTTTATTGTCCGAGTTTGAACTCAATCGGTTATGGATTATGCGAAAACTCCTTTCTGAAATGAACACCATTGAACAGATGGAGTTCCTTATCGAAAAGATGCGGCGGACAAAGACAAATAAAGAATTCCTCGAATCAATGAGCAGTGAATAATAAGGGGGTAAACGATGAAGAAAAAGATTCATCCTAAATATGTGCACTGTGTTATTACCTGTGCCTGTGGTAATAAGATTGAAACAAGGTCAACCGTTGAGAAGATTTCAGTTGATCTATGTTCAAAGTGCCATCCATTTTTTACCGGCCGTCAGAAAATTGTCGATTCTGCAGGCAGGGTTGAGAAGTTCATAAGGCGCTATTCAAAAAAGAGAACTCCGACACGTTCAAAAAAGAAGAGGAGTAAAAATTGAATAGGCCGTCAGTAGAAGATATCACCCTTGAAAAGGTGAAAAAACTGAGGGAGAGGTTCACTAAATTAAAGGAGCATCTTTGACCTTGAGGAGCTCAAAAAGGATTTAGAAAAACTCCAGAAGAAAACAACCGCAACCGATTTCTGGAATGATCGGGCTAAGGCTCAAAAGATAATGGAGGAGTTAAACCGGAAACAGACCTGGTTCGATGCGATAACCAAGACCGCCCAGGATATTGA
>MUKB01000119.1 GCA_002049785.1 Caldifarciminota bacterium 4484_100 | reverse complement strand
CCGGTGGAGTCTCTGGTTCCTGGTTTCTTCCTTGCGGGTTGTGCCCAGGCACCAAAGGATATCCCTGATACAGTAGCCCAGGCCTCGGCTGCAGCCAGTAAGGTGCTTGAGATGTTTTCCCGGGGTGAATTACAGGCTGAACCGTTTATCGTTACGGTTGATGAGGAGAGGTGTGCAGGTTGTCGGCTCTGTATTGTTGCCTGCCCTTATGATGCACGGGTATATGATAAAGAAAAAGGGGTGGTGCGTGTTGAACAGGCACTGTGTCAGGGTTGTGGCGCCTGTGTTGTTGCCTGTCCAAGTGGAGCAACTCAGCAGAAGAATTTGAGTGATCAACAGTTGTCAAAGATGGTGGAGGTGGTCATTGCCAACTAAAAAGAATTTGGTTATTGAAATAAATTCCGAGATTCGAGATGCCCTGATTGAAGAAGGGGCACAGGATGCCTATAAATGTTATCAGTGCGGTAAATGTAGCAGTGTCTGTCCCTGGTTTCAGGTGGGTACCTATGAATTCCCAGTCCATCGCTTGGGCATTGAGACCCTGTTGGGTTTACTCGCAAGCAGTGAAGAGAAAGAAGAGCTTGCCCGTGAGGTGGATCGTATCTACCGGTGTGTGGGTTGTGAGGCCTGTATTGAGCAGTGTCCGCTCGGGGTCAATATACCTGCAATCCTGAGGGCGGCACGGCGTATCCTTGTTGATTTTGGTTCCTATCCTGATACCCTCAAATCGGTTGTTCAGAAATTGAAGAATGTGGGCAACCCTCTGGGCGAGCCTCCGGAAAAGAGGGGTGATTGGGCAAGGCCCCTTGACCTTAAATACTATAACCAGGAAATGGAATACCTCTATTTTCCCTGTTGTATCCCTGCCTATGATTCAAGGCTTCAGAATGTCGCCCGGTCCACTGCCCAGCTTCTACGCACTGCTGGTGTCTCCTTTGGTATCCTCGGTGAAAAAGAGAACTGTTGTGGTGAGGCATTGAGGAGGATCGGCGCGGAGAAGGTCTATCAGGAGTTGGCGAAGAGGAATATAGAGCTCTTCAGACAGAATGATGTAAAAAAGGTCATTACTACATCACCACACTGTTATACCACATTCAAGAATGAGTATCCGGAATTCGGTGGCGAATTTGAAATATTCCACATCACCCAGATACTCGCCCGACTCCTTGCTGAAGGGAAGATTGTTCCTGGAAGGCGTTTTGAGAAAAAGGTGGTTTATCATGACCCCTGCACCTTAGGAAGGCAGAATGGTATTTATGAAGAGCCGCGCGCAGTTCTCCGTAGTATCCCCGGCCTGGAATTGCTTGAAGTCGAGGAGTTCTGTCGCAACCTCAGTCTCTGTTGTGGTGCGGGAGGCGGTGCATTATGGCAGGACTGGGATAAAGACGAAAGGATTGCCGATGTCCGGGTTAATCAGCTTCTCGAAACCGGTGCGGAGGTGATTGCAGTTGCCTGCCCTTATTGTCTGCAGATGTTTGAGGAGACATTGAAGTCGATGGGCAAGGAGATCCCGGTACTGGCGGTATCCGAGATACTGTATGAAGTCACTAAATAAGTTTCTCAAGGATATTCTGAAGGGCAGTAAGCCCGCCATTGCCCGGGCGATAACCATAGTTGAGAACGATTCTGATTATACATTATTGAAGAAACTCTTTCGGTCCAGTGGCAAGGCATACTATGTCGGCATTACCGGTCCACCCGGCGCAGGAAAGTCTACATTGGTAAATGCGATTGCCAAACTCTTATTAAAAAAGAAAAAGCGGATTGGTATAATTGCGGTTGATCCGACCTCACCCTTTTCCGGTGGTGCCCTGCTCGGTGACCGGGTGAGGATGACCGACCTTGCCCTGAATAAGAATGTCTTTATCCGTTCTATGGCTTCAAGGGGGAGCCTTGGTGGTCTTGCCCAGAAGACAAAGGATGTCGCCCTGGTTCTGGATGCTGCGGGTATGGATTATATCCTGATTGAGACGATAGGTGTGGGGCAGGTAGAACTGGATATCGCCCAGGTCTGCGATACTACAGCTGTTGTGGGTGCGGTGCCGGGCTGGTCATATCCTATTATCAAGACGATTGCTACCACCGGAGATGGTGTCGACCAGGTCGTTGTCCGGATTGAAGAGCACCGCAGATACTTGACCCGCAGTGGTAAACTTGAATCCGCAAGAAAAGAGCGACTTTTCTCAAGGATAAATGAATTGATTGAAGAAAGGATCAGGGCTGATCTCCATAAAAGGTTGACCACCCAGCCGGGGTTGAAAAAGATTATCGATGATATCTATAATCGTCGAAGAAATCCATTCGATGTTGCGGAGAAGATTTTGAGGAATTCGGGATTTGTTTTCTGACTTTTTATGACCAGGCGTCTGCACCCTGGTGAATTTGAAAACGAAAGAGTGGAGGAACTATGAGTCGAGAGAATTGGGAAAAGAAATTGAAAAACTGTAAGGAGCGGGATTTTAAGTTTAAAACGATTTCTGGAATCCCGGTGAAGCCGCTCTACACCCCTGACGATTGTGAATTCTTCGACTATGAAAGGGATCTGGGATATCCCGGAGAATTTCCGTTTACCCGTGGTGTCTATACCAATATGTACCGGGGTCGTCTCTGGACGATGCGTCAATTTTCCGGATTCGGCACACCAAAGGATACCAATAGACGTTACAAATACCTGTTAAAACATGGTCAGACCGGTCTGTCTGTAGCATTTGATTTTCCTACGCTCTATGGTCGGGATTCGGATGACCCATTCTCACGTGGTGAGGTCGGAAAATGCGGGGTTGCGGTTGATACCCTGAGGGATATGGAGATAATCTTTGATGGAATACCATTGGACAGGATCTCAACATCGATGACGATCAATCCGCCCGCAGCGATTCTTCTGGCGATGTATATTGCAGTGGGTGAAAAACAGGGTGTTCCTGCCCATATCCTGACCGGCACAATTCAGAACGATATGCTCAAGGAGTATCAGGCACAGAAGACCTGGATCTATCCACCCGAACCTTCAATGCGAATCATCACCGATATTCTTGAATACTGTTCAGAGAATGTTCCAAAGTGGAATACGATTTCTATCTCCGGATATCATATCCGTGAGGCGGGTTCTACAGCCCTGCAGGAACTTGCCTTTACCCTGGCGAATGGATTCACCTATGTAGAGTATGGAATAAAACGGGGACTTGCGGTAGATAAATTTGCACCCCGGCTCTCTTTCTTCTTCAACTCCCATCTCGATTTCTTTGAGGAGATTGCGAAGTATCGGGCCGCACGAAGAATCTGGTCACGGGTTATGCGTGATAAATATAATGCCCAGAATCCCCGCTCCTTTTTAATGAGGTTCCACACCCAGACCGCAGGGTGTACCCTTACCGCCCAGCAACCAGAAAACAATATCATTCGCACTGCATTTCAGGCACTGGCTGCGGTGCTTGGAGGAACCCAATCACTCCATACAAATTCAATGGATGAAACCTATGCCCTGCCTACAGAGAAGGCGGTGAAGATTGCCCTGCGCACCCAGCAGTTGATTGCCTATGAAACCGGGGTCGCGAGCACGATCGATCCTCTTGGAGGTTCATACTACATCGAGTCGTTGACCAACGAGTTGGAAAAGGGTGCTTATGAATACTTCAACAAGATTGAAAAACTGGGTGGAGTATTACGCGCAATTGAAAAGGGTTTTTTCCAGCGTGAGATTTCCCGCAGTGCGTATGAGTACCAGCGTTCCCTGGAGAAGAAGGAGCGGTTCCATGTGGGGATAAATATATTCCAGGAGGATAAACCGGCGGATATTGAGATTCTCAAGATACCACCCGAGGTGGAGCGCAACCAGAAAAAGGCATTGAAAAAGGTGAAGCAGGAGAGGAATAATCGGAAGGTGAAGGAGAGCCTTCGACTTTTACGCAAGGCGGCACGGGATGGTGAGAATCTTATGCCCAGAATTCTTGATTGTGTAAGGGTTTATGCGACAATTGGTGAAATCTGTAATACGATGAAAGAAGAGTTTGGTGAATATCACGAACCGATCATATTTTAAAAGAAAATGAGGAGCAGAGATGGATAAAAAGATTCGAGTTTTGGTTGCCAAACCCGGTCTTGATGGTCATGACCGTGGTGCCAAGGTCGTGGCGGCAGCATTGCGTGATGCCGGGATGGAGGTGATTTACACCGGCCTTCACCAGAGTCCTGAGGCCATTGTTGAGGCCGCAATTCAGGAAGATGTGGATGTGATTGGCCTTTCGATCCTTTCTGGGGCACATATGACGATCTTTCCTAAGGTTCTGGAACTCCTTAAGAAGAAAAGGGCACAGCGAATTATCGTAGTTGGTGGTGGTATTATACCAGCGGATGATATGAAGAAACTCGAAAAGAAAGGGGTGAAGAAACTCTTCGGTCCAGGAACCCCAACCACCGAGATAATCAAATGGCTAAAGGAGAATGTGAAGACCGGAAAGAAGAGGGTAAAGGTGCAGAAGAAGAGGCGTCGGAAATAATAGAGGATAGTATGAAATTTGGCCAATTTCTGATTAGGATTGTCTCGGATGGCAATTTCTGGCTGGATGGTGGCGCAATGTTCGGTGTGGTACCTAAGGTTCTATGGAATAAACTGAATCCAGCGGATGACCAGAATCGTATAAAATTGGCCCTGAACTGCCTGTTGATTGATACCGGTAATAAGAAGGTTCTTATTGACACCGGGGTGGGGGAGAAGCTGAGCGAAAAATTCAAGGGGATATACCGGGTTGAGAGGGATAATGGACTTTTGAGTTCGTTGAGAAGTGCCGGGGTTGAACCGGAGGATATCGATTTTGTAATAAATACCCACCTCCATTTTGACCATTGTGGTGGTAATACAAGGGTAATAGATAAGAAATTGACCACAACATTTCCCCGCGCTAAATATGTCATTCAAAAAAAAGAGTGGTTTGATGCCACACATCCCAATGAAAGGACAAGGGCAAGTTATCTGCCTGAGAATTTTATTCCGATAGAAGAGCGTGGACAGTTGATACTTGTTGAGGGTGATACAGAAATTCTACCCGGGATAAATGTAATTCTGACCAATGGCCATACCGCAGGTCATCAATCGGTGTTGATTCAGTCCGAAGACAGGACTGCAATCTATTTTGGTGATCTTGTGCCAACAACAAGCCATCTGAAGATTCCCTATATAATGGGCTATGACCTCTTTCCGCTGGACATCATCGAAAAGAAAAAAGAGGTTCTGGAAAAGGCGATGAAGCAGCAATGGCTTCTTATATTTGAACACGACCCGAAAAACCCATTCGGATATCTGAAGGAGGTGGAGCGTAAACCAGTTTTCCAGCCGATTTGAATCTATTTGCTCCGGTTGTGCTAAAGAAGGAAAAGTGGAAGGATTTAGAGGACTGGGAAGCCGAGGGAGGGCGTCTCGCCCCGTAGCAAATGTCCATAATGACGCAATGACTTAATGACTAAATCTTTTCCAAATCCGAATTCCGAAATTCGAAATGGTGTGTTTGTCATGCTGAACTCGGTTCAGCATCTCTGGTTTTTTGGTTTATCTGGTTTTTCTCGTTTGTCTGGTTTTTCAATGACTTAATGACATAATGACTAAATGGCAAATGATTTTTCAATGATTCAATAACTAATGGATTTTAATGACTTAATGACCAATGACATAATGACTAAATATATTATCTCTTCCAATTCCGAAATATCGTCC
>MUKB01000118.1 GCA_002049785.1 Caldifarciminota bacterium 4484_100 | reverse complement strand
GTATAATGCTGACTCCTGATGAATATAAGAAATTTGTTGAGAATCGTAAGGATTATCAAAGGTCTCTTACCCGGATAAAACATTTATTGCTTGAGTGATATTCTACGTTTCCGGTTTTTTACAATTCATTAATTTTAAAATTTATCAATTCTATAATTTTGGAAAGGATGAACGCATTGCTACGGTGTGGTGATTATTAATGTGTTGACAGAAATTATTTTTTTGTAAAATGGTTATATGAAGATAGTTGAAAAGAGGTTCCGTGGTTCTCAGATGTGTCGGGTATTCAGTTATCCCATTGCGTATGAGATTGTCAGGATGTTGTTAAAAGAAGGTCCGATGAATCTTGATGAGATTGTCAGGCGTGCAAAACGTTCAAAGTCGTGTGTCTGTACTCATCTAACCAAATTGCGTTTAGCGAATATAGTGCGTTTTGAGAAGAAGTGGCGTAAGACAATATACTGGATCAAGTATCCAAAAGAAGTGGCTGATTTTATGAAGGTCTGCGAGAAGTTGGTTATGAGAACCACAAGGCGATTAAGAAAGGACTTTTAGTTTATAACCTTTTGTCGAAAAAGGAGGCCTTTATGCCATTTTTAGAGATCAATCTCTGGAAAGGATTTGATGAGAAGAAGAAGGAATTATTGATATCGAAATTAACCGATGTGGTTGTTGAAGTTGTAGGTTGCCCTCAGGAAGCGGTTCATATTATAATTCGTGAGGTACCAAAGGAGAACTGGGCACACGGTGGAGTCCAACACTCAAAGAAATTCAATTTGAAAAACACTTAAGTAATAATCTGTTGCAAAGACATTTATCCATTTCACAATTCATCAATTCCACAATTTATCAATTCTATAATTCTGGAAAGGATGAATGCATTGCTACGTTCTTATTCAATTGCCTTGACAGAGTAGTGTCGCTGATTATAATAGACCGATAAGGAGATTGATTTATGGCTAAACGAGTTGATGATTGGTTAAGACAGGCGGACAGGGACCTGAGACATGCGCGCAATTCATTGCGTAATAAGGAATATGAATGGGCCTGTTTTGCATCCCAGCAATCCGCAGAAAAGGCATTGAAAGCTTTGTATCAGCATCTGGGGGGTGAGGCCTTCGGTCATTCATTACTTAAAATGATTAAAGATTTACCAGCAAGGATACGGCCGAAGTCGGAGTTGTTCAGAATTGCCAGTGAATTAGATAAATTTTACATACCCACAAGGTATCCAAATGGATTTGATTGGGGTGCACCGATGGATTATTTTGGAAAGAAAGATGCGTCCGATGCGATAAGGTATGCATCAACCATTATTAAGTATGTCAAGAAGCAGATTTCTAAATAGAAAAAAGGTTATAGCTGAGATAAAACATATTGCTCAACGCCTTAAGAGACGGAATAAAGATATAAAAAAAATCGTTCTTTTTGGCTCCATAGCAACAGGTGATTTTACACTGTACAGCGATGCCGATATTCTTATAGTTCTCACTAAATCGAACAAGCGTTTTATCGATCGGATACCATCTTTTTTGATAGCTTTTCTTGACGCTGATATTGGGGTGGATGTTTTTCCTTATACTGAGGAAGAAGTATTAAATATACCCTTAGCAAAGGATGCGTTGAGCAAAGGTCTTGTTCTTGCCTGAATAACGCAGAATCGGCTTGGAAAGTGAAGTTGTTATTTCCTTTTTAAATGATTCAGTAAGTTCCTATATCAACAAACGATAGTAAATTCCTGCATTTTAAACCACTCCATCTTTATACCGAAAAAATCATTCAATTCCTCCTTTCCACAATTCATCAATTCCACAATTTCTGATATTTCTGTTAAACCGCCTCCATCACTTTTTGAAGAAATTGGTTTTCAGGAAGGGCACCTTCAAATTGAATAGTTTCATTAACTACAATTTTGGGAACCGCAAAGACATTGTAGCGCTGGGCGAGCTGAGGGAATTCCTGGGCATTTATCATATCAGCAGATATATTTTCGTTTTCCAGTGCAAAGCGATGTCCCATTTCAGCAGCATTAGAACAGTAGGGGCAGGCGAGGGTGACAAAGACCTGTATATGAATCGGTTTGTTGATTTCTTTCAGTTTTTCTTTTGTCTCTGAACTCAATTCTGAGTCCTTTTTTGAAACAATCTTAATCGCATTGAGCAGAGTGGCGAATTCATAACCACCAGGCAGGCCGTAAAGCCTGATTCCATAATCGGTTTCACCTTTAACAATCGTGCAGGGTATCTTTTCAACACCGTATTTTTGAGCAACCTCTTTGTTTTTCACAAAATCGTATATTTCAACACTCAGCTTATCAGAAAGCTCTGCAATATCTTCCATCAGAACCCGATTGTCCCGGCAGGTCTGACATTCCATACCAGGAATGGTCAGGAGAGAATCCTGCGTAAAGACAACCAATTTTACCGGGTCCTTCAAATCCTTAAAGAAGTCTTTGACCTCCTGCTTAACCTTTTCTTCAAGTAATGGCATAGTACCTCCTTGTTCGTTAGACAAATAACTACCTGTTCGGTTTATTGTCTTCTATTATCAATCGCGCAGTTCAATCAGATTGCCATCAGGATCTTTGATAAAGAATATCGTATGTCCACCCTTTTTTATCGTAAGCAATTTCTGTTTTTTCTTTCTGAGACTCTGAATAAATTTATTTTTATTCTTTAACCTGTATCCGAAGTGATTAATCCCGATTCTGGTTTTTGTATTGCTGACTTTCATTGGTGCGAGTGGTGTGAATATTTCAACCATCAATTCACCTTTTGACAATTTGATGAATCTACAGGCCATATTTAGTCCGAATATCGACTTCATAATCGATTTGTCCAGGACGGTATCACTTATCTTTTCAAATTCCATTATCTGTATGTAGAAGTTGAGCAGTCTTTGAGGATGGACGGTAAATAGACCGATATGGTCACAGATATGAATCTGGTTGAAGTTCATCTCCGTAGCTCAGAATTTTTTGAACCTGTCACATTTCAGACCGCAAACCGGACAGTGGTCAGGCGGTTTCCCAATATGGGTGTAGCCACAAACCGGACAGATGTAGATTTCTTCAAGACTCAAATCACGACCCTTTTCCACCTCGGATTTCGCCTTTTTATATATTTCCGTATGTAGTTTTTCGGCCTCAAGTGCATAGTGGATAGATTTTTGTGCGCCTTTTTCATTCTGGAGCCTTGCGACTGCATCAAATGCAGGATACATCTCCTCAACCTCATAGGTCTCGCCTTCAATGGCAGACTGGATATTTTCTTCGGTCTTTTCTTTTTGAATGCCCAAGTTGCGGGCATGGTTTTTTGCATGCACAAGTTCGGCATAGGCGATTGCTTCAAACAGACGCGCAATATTTTTTAACCCTGATTTCCCTGCAATTTCACTGAAGATGAGATACTTTGTATGTGCCATCGATTCACCAGCAAATGCCTCGAAAAGCGCCTTTTCAGTCATTTTTTTCATTTTTTACTCCCTTATGAAATAGATATTTTCTGGGAATTGGTCCAAAGGCCATGGATGTTGCAGTATGAGAAGACGATAAGCTCACCAGATTTATCGGTCTTGAATGTGAGGCTTACTTCAGGATGGGTATAGACCGTGCTTGTATTGGGACCCTGGGATGAGGCACCATGTGCAGAAATGCTGAATTTCGACAGGTTAATTGGAAATTTTTCACCATCGGGCAGGAAATAGACATCAATCCAGGCGATGTGATGCTCGGTCGTATTGGGATGGGGAATCTTTTTACCCACACTGATCATCACTTTAAAATTTTCACCTTTTTTTATTACTTCCGGTACCTCAATCACCGGAACATGCTTTTCATTTTTCCAGTCTGCAGACTGGAAGATTTCGGTTAGCCCTTTCATATCGTTTTTCTCCTTTCCTTTCTGTCTATTGAACAAGATTCATCGGTTGGCCGCAGCAGACCAGTTCACCTCCGCCTACCTCTTTGACCTCGACCACATTACCACAAATCTCACACTTATAAACTTCACCCACCTGATGGACATTGGCCATTTTAATCACCTCCTTTTTGCTCGAAGATAATTGTATATTTACTAATTAATTTTTGCTTCATCTCCTTCAGTTTGTCTGAGATACTTACTTTGTATATATGGGGATTAATCAACCGTTTATATGTTGGATCAAGGGAA
This sequence comes from Caldifarciminota bacterium 4484_100, assembly GCA_002049785.1. Taxonomy (GTDB): domain Bacteria; phylum Hydrothermota; class Tepidihabitantia; order SM23-42; family SM23-42; genus 4484-100. The sequence goes on along the minus strand of MUKB01000118.1, from coordinate 1,337 downwards.
TCGAGTTCCTGTTTTGCGAATTCCTGAATTTTGCGAAGTTCAGGCTCGTTCCTGAGCTTCTTTCCGTTCTTTACTATCGGTTTCAAGAGCACCTCGGCACGTGCGTAGTCCTTGAGGGTAAAGAATGCATAATCAATACTCGGATGATTGAACCTTATGGGCTTGCCGGTTTTGAGGGCCTTAATCAATTGTTCTTCGCCTTCGAGATAGATGAGGTCACCGAGCATCATATTATTTTTGTCATAGAATCTGAGGATGTTCTTTATTCCAGGGTTCGACATTTTTTCTGGATTGTTTGATACCTTTATACAGGGCATCAATTTTTTACCTTCTCCCTTGGCGACGATTTTGTATACCCCGGTCAGGAATGGGTCTTTATCTCCAGTAACGAGTTTCGAACCCACTCCCCAGGCATCGATCGGCGACCTGTTTTTTGTAATCTGATTTATAATCCACTCATCAAGCTCATTCGAGGCGTAAATCTTCACCTGATCCAGACCCTGTACATTAAAAAGCCTTTTTGCCTCTTTACTCAGGTAATCGAGGTCACCGCTGTCAAGCCTGACACCAAAATTTTTAATGCCCTTTTCTTTCAGTTTCTTGAAAACCGTTATTGCATTGGGTATTCCTGATTTGAGTGTATCATAGGTATCAACAAGAAGGATACAATTTTCTGGATAGATTTCTGCATAGCGTTCAAATGCAGTAAGTTCGTCCTCGAAGGACATTATCCAGCTGTGTGCCATTGTTCCGCTTACCGGAATATTGAAGAGTTTTCCAGCCAGGACATTTGATGTTGCTGATGCACCACCGATGAATGAGGCCCGCGCTGCTGAGATTGCGCCGTCTACTCCGTGCGCCCTTCTCAAGCCGAATTCCAGAACTTTACCACCATTTGATGCCAATACGATTCTTGCGGTCTTTGTTGCAATCAGAGATTGATAATTTATGAAATTGAGTAGTATACTCTCAATTAATTGCGCTTCAATCAGCTTGCCCGAAACACGGATTAGCGGTTCATTGGGAAATACCACACTTCCTTCTTCTACTGCGAATATGTCGCCACTGAATCTAAAGTGTGAAAGATAATCGAGGAACTCATTTTTGAAGATCTTGAGGGACTTGAGATACGCAAGGTCGTCAGGAGTGAATCTTAAATTGAGGATAGTGTCGATCAGGGGATAGAGCCCTGCGAATATTGTAAATCCGCCATTGAATGGTTGACGCCGGAAAAACATATCGAATACCGCTTTCTGTTCAGGGGCTGTCATATAATAACCTTGAATCATAGTTAATTCGTAAAGGTCGGTGAGTAGTCCAAGATTTGACTTCATAGT
>MUKB01000022.1 GCA_002049785.1 Caldifarciminota bacterium 4484_100 | reverse complement strand
AATGGTGTTCAAATATGGTATCAAAGTATCTGTGTTTCTCCGGTTATGGGTTGACATCAACCATTTTTAGGTTATCATTATTTATGTCCAACCTTTTATTACTCTTTCTTCTCTTTACAGGAAGTTATGATTTTACCATCGCCCGGTTGAAATACGGTGGTGGTGGAGACTGGTATGACAGCCCCTCAGCCCTGCCCAATCTACTTGCCGCAATCAATGAAAGAACCAGTATCAGGGCAAACCCAAGAGAAGAGGTGGTCGAAATCACCGACCCGAAACTCTTTAAATACCCATATCTCTTTATGACTGGCCATGGCAATATCCACTTTACCCAGGAAGAGGTGAAGATTCTGCGTGAATATTTTGCCCGCGGCGGATTCCTCCATGCCTGTGATAGTTATGGTATGGACTCATCTTTTCGTCGCGAAATAAAAAAGGTATTCCCTGACTCACCACTTGTTGAAATTCCATTTGACCACCCCATCTATCATTCATTCTATGACTTTCCCAAAGGCCTACCCAAAATACATAAGCATAACGGTAAACCACCCCAGGGTTTTGGCATATTTTATGAAGGCCGGCTTGTGGTATTCTACGATTATGAATGCGACCTTGCCGATGGCTGGGAGGATGCGGATGTCTATAATGATCCGAGCAAAAAACGGGAATCTGCCTTCAGGATGGGTATAAATATTGTCGTCTATGCTCTTACCCATTAGCTATGGCCCAATTTGATCAGTTAGAAAAAAGACTGAAAAATTATGCGCACCGTGAGCAGTTGATTGACATTGTCAGCCATCTTCTCTTTGTCCTGACCACAACATTAATTTCAACAACTGTTTCCATCCTTCTTCTTAAATCACCCTTTTATGGATTAATTGGTATAATCCCGCTCTTCTTTTACCGCAATATCCCCTTCATCGAAAGGGTTAAAACATTAGAAAAGCGAATAAATCTGAGTGATAAACTCATCAACAGTATTCAACTGTCAAAAATATCCTTAGACAATAAAGAAAGGTATTCACGCGAATTGATCAACGCCTATATTGAAACGGTTGCAGAAGCGATCAAAAATATTGATTTGAAAAAATATATTGACCTCAAAACATTAAAGCGAAATCTGTTACTTTTTCTCATCGCCGTCGCGGTTACCCTGATACCTCCAGCATTCTTTCCTGAATATTTCTGGTATGCGCTCACACACAAAATTGACTACACCATATCACCCGGAGATATGATTCTACTCAAGGATAGTCCGGTAGTATTATCAATCAAACTCTGGGGCGTATATCTTCCTGGTGATGTGTGGCTTCTGATTTATCAAGGTGGAAAACTCCAGAAAGAAAAGATAAGTCTAAAAGATGGGCAAGGCGAAAAAAAAATAAAAATAACTGAGGAAACCTCATACCAGTTTCAGTTCCTCGATCAAAAGACCCGAAGATTCAGGCTGAAGGTAAAAGAACCAATATTTATTGAAAATCTCCAATTTCATCTCCATTATCCTCCCTATACAAAACTGAAAACAGAGACAAAGACCGGACGACAGTTAATTGTTCCCCAGTTTACCCGCGTTGAGATTGAAGGTCGGGCATCCCAGGATCTATCCACTGCTGTGCTCGAATTTATCGATACCTTAAACCTCTCAATTGAAGGTAAAACTTTTCATGGCAGTTTCACCGTCAAAAAGAGTGGTGTTGCATATCTCCACCTGAAATCACATAGCAGTTTAAAAGAACCCCTGCGTATATATTCAATACCTGACCTTGCACCGATGGTCAGTATCTTCTATCCTGGTTATAACATCAACCTTCCCCAGGATATGAAGTTAAAAATTGGAATAAGATGCAGTGATGACTATGGCTTGAAATCCGCTAACTTTTACTACACATACAGAAAAGAGAGCAGAAGAGTTTTAAAAATTCATTCCGGCGCGATTGAGGATACAATATTCTTCGAATGGGACCTTTCCCAATTGGCACTGCTTCCCGGTGATGAGGTTTCATATTATGCAATAATAGGTGATAATGCCGGACATTATTCAAAGAGTAAGGTCTATTATGTATATTTCCCGACAATGGAGCAGATCTATAAAGAGGTGAGTAAGAAGGAGAATGAGGTATCCAAGGACTTAGAATTTCTCCGTTCACTGCATGGTGAAGAGATGAAAGAGATGGATAGGCTTCATAAGAAACTAATGGAGGAGAGAAAGATAACCTGGGCGGAACAGGAAAAATTAAAGCAGATAATAGAGAGGGAAAAACGGATAACCGAGAAGATTGATGCCTGGCAGGCAGAGCTTGAAAAAACTATAGAAAAATTGAATGAAGGTATTGTGCTCGACCGAAAATCGATTGAACGGCTTAAAGAGATTACCGATATTCTTCAGGAACTTGCACCGGAAAAACTGCGTCAGGCCTTGAATCAATTGAAACAGACCTTAAACCAGAGGCCTGAAGATATCGAAAAAGCGCTACAGAATATTAAAGAACATCAGAAAGAGCTGGCTGAAGCATTGAAACGGACCCTGGAATTGCTGAGGAGATTCCAGCAAGAAGAAAGATTAAAAGAACTGGCTGAGAAGGCACGCAAATTGGCAGATGAGCAGAAAACTATCGAAGAGTTGTTAAAAAATGACAGCCTGAAGGCAGAAAAAGAGCAATTACAGGTTGACCAGGATATCAAAGAACTGTCCAATGAATTGCAGGAGCTGGCCCGTTCACAGGGTCTTGAAGCAGAGATAAAGCAGGCATTAGAGATGATGTCCGAACAGACCCAGGCGATGATTCAGATGGATGCCCATTCCAAAAAAGAGGCCCTTGAAAATCTGGCAATGGACCTTGAAAAACTCTATAAAAAACTCACCAGATCCCGGCGTGCCAACCTCAGGAAAAATCTGATTGCGGTTCTGAATCAGATAATCGCCGCATCAAAACAGGAGGAGAGACTGTTGAAAGAGGATCTGCCTGAGAAAAAGAGGTTCCAGCAGGAGATTCTCCAGGCAACCAGAACAATCGCTGACAGCCTTTATGCCCAGCAGACAAAGAGTCTGTATGTATCACCCCAGATCGGAAAAAGACTTGCCCGGGCGATGTTGAAGATGAAGCAGGCACAGAAACTCTTTTCTAAACGAAATCAAGGCAAGCCCGCGGTCAGACAGGCGATGGCGGAATTGAATGTCGTGGCATTCCAGCTTCTCCAGAGCTTGAAGAACGCCTCAGCCGGAAAATCATCAACCGGTATGGACAAGTTTCTCCAGACCCTGAGTAATATCTCCAAGGGGCAGATGTCTTTAAATCAATCATTGATGAATATCCTTCCCATACCTGCATCAGGACTGAATGCCCAGCAAAGGGCACAACTTAGAAGCCTTGCCCGAAAACAGGGTGAACTGCGTCAGGCATTGGAATCTTTAAAGAATGAACCCGGAGCTGGTGAATATGGAGATATTATCGAGGGTCTCACAAAAGAGATGAGAGAGATGGAAGAACAGTTATACCAATATAAGGTGGATAGAGAATTGATTGAGCGCCAGCGTCGATTGATTACCCGCCTCCTCGATGCCCAGCGTTCGATAAGAAAGGAAGATTATACGAAAAAGAGGATAAGCCGACCTGGACAGAACTTCCTGGAAAGGACAAGCCCCAAGCCCCTGTCTGAGCATATAAGCAAGGATGAACTGAGGGAAATGATTCAACGTGCCCTCAGGGAATCCTATCCAACCGAGTACGAGCTCTATATCCGGGAATATTTTAAGAAACTCTTAGAGCAGAGATGAGTATATTCTTATTAATTCTTATTTTATCAAACCCTATCGACAGTCTGAAAAGCCTTATTAAAGAGAGGCCGAATCTCGAAACCATTCTCCATCTGAATCAACTCTATCTTGAAAACAGGGAATTCAAAAAAGGGATTCTATTATTAAAGAAATACCGCCGCTATCTCGATTCAAAAGAACAACTTCTGTTAATCTACAATGAGGCGGAAGACTATCTCTTTGCTGGAGATATCAAGAATGCCTACAAACAGTATATGGAAATTGTCATCCGAAACCCTGATGATGAAATCGCCAACGATGCCTTAGAAAGACTCTATCTACTTGAAATCGGACGAGTTGATACCACACTCCTGAAAAGATTTCTGCGAACAATATACCTTTATAAAATCAGAAAATACCATCAAGCAATCGATACCCTGAAGACCCTGCTCAATTCAAAATTTGGTGCATACGCCTACTACTATCTGGCACTCGTTTATAACGACATAGAAGACCCTGCCCAATCATATGCGGTTCTCAAAGAGATGCGTAAGGCTCATCCGAAAAACAGGATATATGATGCTACAATCCTCCTGGCTGAAATGGCCTTAAAACTGGATAAGAAGAAAGAGGCAAAGGAGGTGCTCGAGGGATTAATCCTGACCGTGCCCAACTCAATCTATGCAATGCGGGCACGCGAGATTATATCAGAAAATGGACTTGAGTAATTTTATGCCATTGTAGGAATCAACAAGGGTCTTGTGACCCGCGATGTTATTGAATAGTGCATAGAAAAATTGTGCCAGCCCACAATGGGCGATTCCATTAAGGTTAAAGAGCCGATGTGCGGTATTACTCCAGGAATAGAATTCTTTTTTGAGCTGGAAATAATTTTCTGCAAGTTTCTGCGCCGACATATTCCTGGGTCTGAAGACCACGGTCGAATGGTTATACAGATTCCAATCTTCTGTAATAATCCTGTCCTCTCTCTTCAAACGCTGGTAAAGCCTTGTTCCGGGATATGGGGTGAGGATATTGAATGTTGCCGTGGTAATCCTGTTTCGATAGAGAAACTTCAGGGTGTCATCAAAGACCGCCTCGGTATCATCATCAAGACCGAAGACAAAAGAGGGATGAAAAAGGATACCCGCATCCTGAACCCTTTTTACCGCATCCTCGGTCTCTTTTATTGTCTTGAATGTCTTGCGGAATTTTCTCATCGATTCCCTGGAGACCGATTCCAGGCCGATAAAGAGCCCCTGACAACCGGATTTATGACAGAGCTTGAGTAATTCCTTATCCAGTGCTATGGAAATCGTGCTCTGGCCGCCCCATTCAATCTTCAATGGAGCAAGGGCCTGAAATAGACTCTTTGCATATCTGGGGTCAGCAATTACATTGTCATCGAGAAAGAGGAATAGTTTTGCCCGTGAATGCTTAATATCATCAAGCACTAAAGGGATCGGCAGATGCCGAATTTCGCTACCATAAATATCACTCACCGAGCAGAATTCACAGCGATATGGACAGCCCCGGGTTGTATAGATACCCGGCCACCTATATCCTAAGATACTCCGGTCCAATCCAATATCCCTTCTGGGTAATGGTGCATAATTCAAATCAAAGGGTGGTGCATAATAGAACTTTTTAAGCCGTCCATTTTTCGCATCTTCAATTATCGTTGGCCAGACACCTTCAGCCTCACCAATCAGAACCGCATCTCCGTATTGAATTGATTCCTCAGGTAGAACCGAGGCATGGATTCCACCGAATACAACCTTACTCCCTTTTTCACGGAACCTCCTGGCGATATAATATCCCCTTTTTGCGGTTGCGGTCATTATGGAGATACCCACCAGGTCGTATTCCTTATTAAAATCAACCTCATCAAGTTGCTCATCAATCACCTCAAGACTATCCTCTTTTGGAACCAGTGCCGAAAGAATCTGCAGGGCAAGTTGGGGAATCCTGAATCCTATTGGAGGTTTCTTCTCACTGGAGCGGGGAGAAACGAGTAAGATATTCATAAATTCTCTTCCAATTGGGAAATTATCTCTCGACGCAATCGGTCTTTCTTCTTTCCACGGCGTGAATATCGTTTTTTACTTCGATGCACCTTTGTCGGACGATGTGGTGTCCGATATTTATAACTGGGTTTTATCTTAATCATCTTCTTCTCACAATTTTATAATTATAACATAAATAAAAAATATGTCAATACCGCAATATTGAAAAACCATTAGTCATTAAGTTATTGAGTTATTAAGTCATTAGTCACCCTGAGCCCTGTACTGAAGTAGTTCAGTATCGTTTCAGAATCTCAAAATCGGATTTTTCATACACCCTCTTCACCCCTCCTCAATCCCCCGGATCAGGGTATAAAAAAAGTCCCTGCACCAGGATGTGCAGGGACCTGTAATATTGTTGTTAAATTACGCCTTCTGATATTCCTGCCACCTCTTTTCTAAATTGGGATCTGCCATCGTCTCCATCACATAATTGCAGAACTCCCTGCCGGTTGCTCCGGTGGACCTGCCGGTCATTACAAGTTTCTTTTCAAACTGACCGCAAATATCAAGGGCCATCTCCAACTTCTTACCGAGTTCAGGATACCCGATATGGTTCAAAAGCATTGCTCCTGCCCTGGTTACACTACTCGGATCCGCATACTTTGTCCTGCCTTCTTTTACCATTCTCGGTGCACTTCCATGAATCGCTTCAAACATCGCATAACGTTTTCCAATATTGGCGCTTCCTGCGGTTCCCACACCACCCTGGAATTCTGCTGCCTCATCTGTGAGGATATCGCCATAGAGATTGGGCAATACCAGCACCTTAAACTGGGTTCTTCGCTTTGTATCGACCAGTTTTGCAGTCATTATATCAATAAACCAGTCATCCGCATTAATCCCTGGATATTCCTTGGCGATTTCATAGAAGGTCTTCAAAAACAACCCATCAGTGGTCTTTATGACATTCGCCTTGGTCACTGCAGTCACCCGATCAATATTATTCTTCTTTGCATAATCAAATGCCAGCCTTATAATCCGCTCACTACCCGGTTTTGTTATCACCTTAAAGTCAATGGTAACGTCCTCAGTAATCTCCACACCAAAAGGACCCAGGGCATAGGCCCCCTCGGTATTCTCCCGGAAAAACATCCAGTCAATACCCTGGGCTGGAACCCTAACCGGCCGGACATTGGCAAATAGGTCAAGTTCCTTACGCAGGGCGACATTTGCACTTTCGATATTTGGCCAGGGGTCTCCCCTCTTTGGTGTGGTAGTTGGACCTTTTAATAAAACATGGCACTTCTTCACCTCAACCAGCACATCGTCCGGAATCGGTTTCTTTACCTCTGCCCGTCTCTCGATGGTCAGCCCTTCAATCGTGCGAAACTCAATCTTCCCCTTTTTCACCTCATCCTCAAGCAGATGTTCCAAAACCCGCTGTGCCTCTGCAGTTATATGTGGACCGATACCATCTCCACCGATAACGCCAATGATAATAGGCTTCAAGGTCTTGTAGTCAATCCATTCTTCTCCCTTTTTCATAATGGCGACTCTCTCAAGCTGTTTTTCAATCAACTTTCCAAAGTGCTCTTTTGCCTTTTGAACTTGTTCCATTTATAGACCTCCTTATCAATTAATCCAATTTAAAATCTTTATGTTTCTGGATATGGGCAACCAATCCTCCATCCTGCAGGATATTGAGCATTGCCCTGGGAAGTGGTTTGGCCTGAAGCTCAAAACCCTTTGTTTTATCCTTGATTATTCCAGTTGATAGATCAACCTCCAGTTCATCGCCTTCATCAATCTTATCAGTATCACATTCGAGCAGGGGCAATCCAACATTTATTGCATTTCGATAGAATATTCGGGCAAAAGATTTCGCCAGCACCGCAGAGACACCGCTTAACTTGATGATTGTCGGCGCATGTTCACGAGAACTGCCTAAGCCAAAGTTATTACCCGCAACAACAAAATCTCCTTTTGACATCTTTGAGGCGAATTCAGGGTCAGCATCCTCAAGCACATGTTTAGCAAGTTCAGGCAGATTTGAACGGAGATGAAAATAACGGCCAGGGCAGATTAAGTCAGTGGAGATGCTGTCACCAAACTTCCATACCCTTCCCTTCAATTTCATTATTCCTCCAAGGTTAATGTATCAGCCTTGTGCCACCTTCTGTTTTATCCACTCGGTGGTTGAAGACTTCGGCCTTTCAATCGGTTCGCCCATTGCACGACTGACAATCAGCTGGGCACACATACCAAGGGCCCGTGAAACCCCGAACAGAACCGTATAGTACTCAAACTCGGTAAGGCCAAAATGGTATAAGAGACACCCTGAATGGGCATCAACATTTGGCCAGGGGTCTTTTGCCTTGCCATGTTCCTTCAAAACATCGGGCACAACCTGGAAGGTCTTGTCCACAATCTGGAAGAGCACATCATCCTTGCACACCCTTAAACCAAATTCATGGAATGCAGTAAATCTGGGGTCGGTCACCCTCAATACCGCATGGCCATATCCAGGGATTACCTGACCTGAATTCAGTGTATCCCAGGCAAACTGTCGAAGTTGCTCTTCAGTAGGAACACCACCAAACTTCTCCTTCACCATAATCACCCATCTCAGACACTCCTGATTAGCAAGTCCGTGTAGTGGTCCGGCAAGTCCATTCAACCCTGCTGAGACCGCATAATAGGGATCAGATAATGCTGAACCCACACAATGGCAGGTATGGGCACTGACATTTCCGCCTTCGTGGTCAGAATGGAGCACCATATATAATCTCATCAGATTGGCAAACTCACCCGAGGGGTCATCAATCCCTAGCATATGTGCAAAATTGCCGGCCCAATCTAATTTCGGGTCGGGTTCAATGCGCGGTCCCTTGTTAAATCTCATACGATAGATACCAGCCGCAAGGTTGGGAAGTTTTGCCAAGAGATTAAGACAGTCTTCAAGTATCGGTTCCCAGTATTCCTCTTTTTTTATCCCTTCGGTGTATCTCTTTCTAAAGACCGATTCACCTTCCATCGCCAGAATCCCGAGGCTGAACATCACCATCGGATGTGCATCCTTGGGCAAGGCCTCAAGCGCCTTCCACACATAATCAGGAACATTGGCACGGGACTGGAACTCCTTTTTCAGATCATTCAATGCCTCATCATCAGGAAGTTCGCCGGTAACAAGCAGATAGAATACCGCCTCAGGAAGTTTATCCTTCAGTTCACCAATCGGAATACCACGAATAATCAATCCCTTGTCCGGTGGAACCACTGAAGTATCACAAACCAATGCCCTTACCCCGCGCATACCACCATAGGCCTGGGCAACGGTAACCTCAGAGATCACCTTCTTACCATGTTCCTTAACAAAACTTTTAATATCATTCCTCAACCCAGGCACGGTCTGTGCCAATTTCTCTTTCAACTTAGCCATAAAATTCCTCCTTTATGATTTATAAACCCGGGTAAAAAACGGGTCACTAAAATAGCCTTTAATATATCGCTCGCCCACTTACCTTCTCCTACGCGGTTTCTTTTGTGCCATAATCTCCCTGGGGTCACTGATCTTGCCCATAATCGCAGAATATGCGGCAGTAGCCGGTGAAGCCAGATAGACAAAACCCTTGGGATTTCCCATTCGTCCTTTAAAATTGCGATTCGCAGTGGAGAGACAGACCTCACCATCACCCAATACACCCTGATGCACACCAACACACGGACCACATCCCGGGCCCATAATAATCGCCCCAGCCCGGACAAATATCTCCAAAAGACCAAGCTTCATCGCCTCGAGATACACCTTACGCGATGCCGGTACAACAATCAACCGGGTATGCGAAGCCCGTTTCTTATTCTTCAAGATTTTTGCCGCAATCTTCAGGTCTTCAATCCGACCGTTTGTGCAGGTTCCAATAAACACCTGATCTATCTTAATACCTTTTGCCTTTGTTATCGGTCTGGTATTATCCACGGTATGGGGAAAGGCAACCTGTGGCACAAGTTTATCTGCATTAATTCTGATTACCCTTTCATATTCTGCATCCTTATCTGGAGTAATCGGTCTCCAATCCCTTATCCGACCCTGGGATTTGAGATATTCCTTGGTCTTCTTATCCGAAGCGATAAGTCCAACCTTTGCTCCGGCTTCGACCGCCATATTTGAAAGGACAAATCGTGACTCCATTGAAAGCCGGTCAATCGTGGGACCACCAAATTCTAATGCCTTGTAAGTTGCACCATCAGCACCCAACTGGCCGATTAAATAGAGAATTAAATCCTTAGAAAGGACACCGGGTTGAAACCGACCCTCCACCTCAATCCTGAAGGTCTGGGGAACCCGAAACCAGGTCTTACCCATTGCCATTCCAATTGCGACATCAGTGGAACCCATCCCGGTTGCAAAGGCACCGAGTGCCCCAGAGGTACAGGTATGGGAATCACCACCGATCACAACATCCCCTGGTTTAACAAATGTTTCAACAAGCCGTTGATGAATAACCCCATCACCGACCTCTGATAGTGTTGCCCCGGATTTACGGCTGAACTCTCTTAAGAGAATATGGTCATTAGAAAGCTCTTTCCTGGGTGAGGGAGCAGCATGATCAAGAAAGAATATCGACTTTGGTGCCTTCACCTTGCTAATCTTCATCTTTTGAAGCTGTCTCACCCCGAGTGGGCCGGTGCCGTCCTGGAATGCTGCAACATTAACCTTGGCAATGACAATATCTCCGGCACGGGCATCCTGACCACTCTTTTCGGTTAGTATCTTCTCAGCTAAAGTCTTTCCCATCTTACCTCCAACATTTTTATCGATTCTGGAAATAGTCAAAACTTGAAAAACAAAACTTCCGATTAACCCATTCCATTATAACCAAAATCAGAGCAAAGTCAAGCCTGCCAAACACCGTAGCGGAGCTGGTTTTTCTCGTTTCTCTGGTTTGTCTGGTTCCTCTGGTTTGTCTGGTTTTTTTCGTTTGTCTGGTTTATCTGGTTGAAAACCTTAAGTCATTGCAGACCAGGACGGTCTGCTTTCTAAAGTCATTGCAGACCAGGACGGTCTGCTTTCTATTAATATAGCTGAGGGGCGTCTCGCCCCGATAGATTTGGTTCCGCAGGCCGAGGACGCCCTGCAGGCTGAATGGAAAATTAATTGAAGGACAGCCTGCAGGTTGAAGAAAAATATAGTCAAAACGATTTTTTAATCACTTTTAACTTTTTCCTTTTAACTTAATTTTGAGACCCTGAAACAAGTTCAGGGTGACAGGGAAAGAAAC
>MUKB01000117.1 GCA_002049785.1 Caldifarciminota bacterium 4484_100 | reverse complement strand
GATGCAGCATTGGTAGTCCTCTTTGGACTCTTTGCCAGTGGTCAGATACGGATGAATCGAATTAGTGGCTGGCGCGAGATGATTAAAGTTATCAAGACTATTGACAAAGCAGCGTAGGTGTGGATAATATCATCATGGATCAAGTTTTGGAAATTTCCACGAAAGTCGGGACAGGACCTAGCAAGAAAGAGCTTTCTAAAATAAAAAACCCGCTTGATAGCATTTAAAAGGAGGTGAAACATGAGAATAAAAACAAAGAACAATGGTCGTCCAGAGGGAGGTATATGCGAACAGTTTGCATATACTCCAAATTCAGATGGATATCCAAACAGTTCGGGTATGAACGAGTTAGGCGAAATTTGCGAGGCGATGTTTAAATGGAGGTGAATAAAAATGATTCATCGTGAACCAACAGAAGAAGAGAAAAAGATAATATTAAAACAACATACTAGGGATGGAAAAATTAGATGTTATGTAAATGACCACCCAATAGAAGATGAAAAAGATGTAGAGTTTCATCATATTAAGCCTTTTTCAGGAGGTGGTAAAACAGACATTGCTAATCTTGCCCCTGTATGTAAAGAACACCATAGGAGAATAGGTACATTATCAATCACGGAATTCAGAACACGATTGGAAATGGAAGAGTTTTTTAATGCACCAGAACCCAAACGATTAGATGATATTCTGGAAAGAAAAGTAGGAAAAGGGAAATTTGGAAAGCCCCTATTTTACGAGATATTTGAAGATAGGATAAAAATATTTTTTGAAGATAAAACCGAGCCAATTGTTTTACCACTTTATACATGTCCATCAACGGGGTATAAATACTTTTATATTACACTTCCCGTTAAATACATTCAAAACGACAGTGATTTACAATCTAGACCAATAGAGATGCGTAGATTATGGGAGTTATATAAGCATCTTTTAACACATACTCAACTATCGCCTGCTATTTGTAGATTAACAGATAATAAAGTATTACTATTTGACGGGCAGCATAAATCAGCAGCTCAAATCTGGTGTGGACGAAAAGAAATAGAATGTAAAGTGTACATTGATCCTGATGTTAGAGTTCTCAAAGAAACCAACCTTGCTGCACATGATAAATTAAGACAGATGCAATTTTTCACATCAGTTTTAATTAGCAAATGGGCAGATTTATTTAAAGAAGAATGGAGTGAGTACTTAGAAACGAGAGGTATAAAATCAGAAAAAGGATTTGTAGAGTTCTTAATGCACAAGGGTAAGAAAAAATCCGAAGCTTTGAATATGATTCGTAGTAATATATATGATACAATCTTAGATGATTCCGAAAATAAAATTGTAGAGTATATAGCCGAGCGAAACCGCTCAAGGAAAAATCCATTAACAATTCACACCCTTAAACAAACAATATTTAAACATTTTATAACTGATCCTCCTCTTGATATGGATATAGAAAAATCTGATGAGTTAAGAGAATTTGAAAGGAAAAATGTAGCGAAATTATTAAATATACTCACAGAAGAAACCCTTGAAAATAAATGGGCTCCTAAGGAAGGAACAAAAGAGCATAAGATTGCAGAACGTATATATGCAGCGGGTGCATTAAAAGCATGGAGTAGAATGCTTAGGGATGTTATTGCAGCAGTATTAAAACTATTTGATGAAGACGAGAGAGAGAAGATATTCCTTCGGAGAATCCATGAAGAAGACTGGGAACTCATCAGAGGGCGAGTAAGAAGGTTGTTTGAACATAAGATATGGGCGGATCCTTTTCCAGAAATAGACAGTAATTTGAGAGTAAATAATGAAAAACACGTAAAGGAATTTTTCGAACAACGTGGATTAAAAGTAGAATGGATTCTAGGTGGAGGGCAATAATCATCTTAATGGTAATAAGTACTGCCTCGCAAACGCTTCGCCACTTTCGTGGCTTGCCCTTCGGGTCGCCTAACAGAGCGTATCTGCCATTCACCTTTGTGCGCAGCAGTGTCTCTATTGTCAAAAATTCCGATGGGGTTCAATTACCTTAGCGCTGAGGTGAGCTTTATGCCTCAGAGGAATAATTGAATGAAATCTATAAAAGCAATTAATCATTTAAACAATGGCTTTAATGATCATATCTGCCCGGGGTTATTCGGTGCGTAGTTTCTTAGATAGCGAACCCAATGATGAATATGATGGAAATGAGTTGATTCATAATATATTTTTAAAAGAACTTCTAAACGAAGATTTAAATGCTTTAGTAAAATCTAAATCGGATATAGACAAATTGCAACATAAATGTCGCTATTGCTTTCAGAACAAGCCGACAATCTGGCTGGATAAAGATTTTGGTCCGATGTGTGCGTCGTGTTATAAAAGTATTCGCGCCGGTCTTCTGGCTGAGATTTCTCCGCATACAAAGATGAACCAACCGATCGATTCTGGTTTCAGAATAATGGAGTTGCCTGAGAATATTAATACCACGGGGCACCTGGCTCTATTGATGGCAAAGCGATGTCTTGAGAAAAGACAATAGAATTATATGACTTAAAAGTTTTATTTATTGATGAAATTACCATAGTTCATATCCGCAATAAGATTTTAGAGTTAACACCGAAAATTTATATTTTTGTTAAACAACAACCTTCAGCCAGTTCTTGGGGTCCGTAACAAGATATTAAGATGTCTCTCATAATAACATTATAGTTGACTTTTTTGAAAAAATATACATAATAGCTTATTATGACAAGGAAAGAGCTTCATAATCATTGGAGATAGTGAAATGAAAACCATAGAAGAAATAAAAAAGATATTAACAGTTCACAAAAAAGAGATGATGAGACTATATAAGATAAAAGAGATAGAAATATTCGGTTCATATGTCAGGAATGAGCAGAAAAAGAGAAGCGATGTCGATATTATTATAGACTTCTATGAAGTGCCGGACCTCTTCAAGTTTATTGAAATTGAAGAATATTTAGAAAATCTTTTAGGGATAAAAGTAGATTTGGTGAGAAAACCTGTTTTACGTGCTGAATTGAAGGATAAAATTTTAAGTGAGGCAGTAAAGATATGAAAAGAGATTACAGTTTATTTATAAGGAATATCCTGGAATGTATAAACAAAATAGAAAGTTTCGTTGATAAAATGTCCTTTAATGAATTTATGGCGGACGAAAAAACGAAGAGTGCGGTAATAAGAGAAATTGAGGTTATGGGGGAAGCAGTGAAGAACATACCTAACTTTATTAGAGAAAGGAATAAAGACATCCCTTGGAGACAGATAGCTAAAACAAGGGATAAAATTATACATTTTTATTTTGGAACGGATTATGAAATAGTTTGGAAAGTTGTAAAAGAACGGATAACCTTCAGCCAATGCTTGACTTTTTTGAAAAAATATACATAATAACTTATTATGACCAGAGATGAGGCTATAAAATTATTGGGCGAAAAGTTGAAAAATAAGAACCTTTTCAAGCATTGCCTTGCAACCGAGGCCTGTATGCTGGAACTCGCCCGCCATTTTGGTGAAGATGAAGAAATTTGGGCAAGGGCAGGCCTGTTACATGACATCGACTACGAAGAAACAAAGAACCAGCCAGAAAGGCACGGCCTTGCAGGAAGTGAACTGCTGTCAAAGTACGGCATCGATGAGAATATCCTCTACGCAATCAAGGTGCATGCCGGGCACCTACCGCCAAAGTCACGAATGGATTGGGCGCTATTTGCAGTTGACCCACTAACCGGACTCATCGTTGCCAGTGCCCTGATGCATCCGGAAAAGAAGCTTGCGAGCCTGGACACTAAATTTATCCTGCGCCGATTCAAGGAAAAGAGGTTTGCTGCAGGTGCGAATCGTGATCAGATCACCACCTGTAAGAATATCGGCCTTGAGCTTGAAGAATTTATTGGACTATGCCTGAAAGGAATGCAAAGAATATCCGAAGACCTCGGTCTATGAAGAAGATAAAGACATTCGAGAATGTCATCATAGACCTGAAACATTACTGGCAGAAACAGGGCTGTCTCATCTTTGAACCCTACAATTCCGAGGTGGGAGCCGGGACGTTCAACCCTGCGACATTCTTGAGAATTCTGGGACCTGAGAAATGGAATGTCTGTTATGTTGAAATCTCAAAGCGACCCAGGGATGGAAGGTATTGTGAGAATCCATTAAGATTTCAACAGTATTATCAATTCCAGGTAATTATGAAACCCTCACTCCCTGATATCCAGAAGTTATATCTTCAATCCTTGGAGTCCCTCGGTTTTAAACTGAATGAACACGAAGTTAAGTTTGTTGAGGATGACTGGGAATCACCCACCCTCGGTGCCTGGGGTCTGGGCTGGGAGGTCTGGCTTGATGGTCTTGAAATCACCCAGTTCACATATTTTCAACAGGCCGGTGGAATCGATCTGGAAATCGTGCCGGTCGAAATCACCTATGGCCTGGAGCGGATTGTGATGGCATTACAGAATGTCGAATCTATCCTTGATATCAAATGGAACAGCCAGCTCACCTGGGCCGATGTCTATAAAGAGAACGAAATTCAATTTTCCCGGTATAATTTTGAATATGCAAATCCGGAATTTTTACGAACTCTGTTTAATGGCTATGAAGATGAAGCCAGACGGCTCTTTGATGCCGGCCTGGTCTATCCGGGGTATGACTGTGCAATAAAATGTTCCCATATCTTCAATATGCTGGAAGCACGGGGAACGATAAGTATCTCTGAAAGGGCGAATCTGATCGGTCGGGTCAGGGCATTGGCCAGTCGAGCCGCCCAACTGTATTTAGCGAATTTTAACAGAGAGGAGAAAACAGATGATTGATTTTCTCTTGGAAATCGGGGTTGAAGATTTTCCACCAGGTATCCTGGCCCAGACAGCGCACAATCTATCTTCCCAACTTGAGGAACTATTTAAGACCAGGAAAATATTTTACCGAAGTATCAGAACAATCTATACACCGCGCAGGATTGGAACAATAATCCTTGGCGTCAGTCGGAGACAGAAGCCCCAGGTGGTGGAGATTCAGGGACCGCCAAAAAAGGTTGCCTATGATGAAACCGGTGCACCCACTGCAACCCTCAAGAGTTTTATGAAATCCCGCGGCCTCAAACCGAATGAGATCGTTGTTAAAAGGATAAAAAAGGGTGAATATGTATTTGGCAAAAAAGAATCGCCAGGAGAGCTTACCGAGGATATTCTGTATCAGGAATTGCCCAGGATTGTCCAAAATCTGGAATTTCATCGTGGTATGGTCTGGAATGAGACAAAGGTGAAATTTCCCCGTCCGATTCGCTGGATTGTAGCACTTCTGGACCGCAGGCCAATCAGATTTGAATATGCCGGGATAAAGGCGGACCGCTATACAATGCCCAATTTCCATTTTTCATTTAAACCAATCCGTTTAGGAAAACCGCGTGAGTATATGAATTTTTTGAGGCATGGTGGTGTGGTTGTTGATCCGAATGAGAGGAAAAAACTGATTCTCTCCAGGATAAAACAGGCCGCAGGTAAACTGGGAGGCGTTCCGGTATTTGACGATGCAATGATTGATGAGATAAATGCAAGCACTGAATATCCTGAGGTTGTTGGTGACGAGTTTGATCCAGCTTATTTAGAACTACCTGGTGAGGTATTGCAGACGGTGCTCAAGGCGCATGGAAATCTTATCTGGATCAAGGATTCGAATAAATTTATCTGTGTCTTTAGTGCCAAAAAACGGGCGATTCAGAATGTGAAGCAGGGATATAAACGGGTGATGCAGGCACGATTGTTTGATGCCCTTTTCTATTATAAGCAGGACCTTAAACAGGGTCTGAATGCGATGCGGGAGCAGACCAAGGGTATGATGTGGTTGAAGGGTCTGGGGAGTGTCTATGATAAATCGGTGCGTTTAGAAAAGTTTGTCACCACTTTCAAAGATATTCCAAAAATCAATCTCAATGCCCTTACCAGAGCGGCGAAGTTCTGCAAGGCAGATCTCTGTTCGGCAATGGTTCGGGAGAAGGAGTTCACATCACTCCAGGGGATTATGGGAGGATATTATGCCGGTTTAGGCGGTGAAGACAACCTGGTTGTTCAAATCATAAAGGAACATTACCACCCGATTTTTGTTGGTGATGTGCTTCCGAAAACTATAGAGGGTATGGTCCTTTCACTATGTGATAAACTGGACAATGTGATGGGTGCATTTATCATCGGCAATCAACCCACCGGCTCTTATGATCCACTCGGGGTAAGGAGAAACGGTTATGCAGTCATACATATCCTTGATAAACTTGATGCCAAACTTTCTATTACTCAATTGATTGAACAGTTAAAAGGTTTATATGAGAAGACAGTCCAGCCTACTCCCATTCATCAGTTTTTTCAGGAACGTCTGTCCCGCTATCTTCAGGATAATGGTTATCGCTATGACGAAATCAATGCGGTTCTGGAAAACTGGACCGGTGATGTCGCCGATATCCATAAGCGGTGTGATGCCCTGAAGGGCTTTCGGGATCGCCACAATTTTGTAATGTTAATTATTGGACAGAAACGGGTGAGGAATATTCTTAAGGGTATCAAGGATATCAAAGAGTTGAATGTAAATCTATTTAAAGAACCCGCAGAGAAAGCTTTATATAAAAAGGGTATGGAAGTAAGTGCACGGCTTGAACCACTTTATATTTCAGGTGATTACATAAAAATCCTTAAGTTACTCCTTTCGATGCGGCCTGAAATCGATAAATTCTTCGATGATGTACTGGTTATGTGTGAAGATGATGAACTTCGGAATAATCGACTCAGCCTGGTCAATTTTATCAACACAATATTCCTGCGGTTTGCTGACCTTTCAAAGATTGTCATTGAGGGTGTAAAAGAGGGGTAGGCGATTAAAAAATTTTTTCTCAATGAGATAAGAAAAGAAAGGGTTGGAGACACCATCCAGGTGTTCGGTTGGATAGACCGGCTCAGAAATCTGGGTGGCCTGATTTTCTTGAATCTCCGCGACCGTTCAGGAATCCTTCAGCTTGTGCTTGATCCAAAAAAGATTAAAGTTGCAGGAGAACTTTCACTACAGGATTGTATTACAGCCCGGGGTCAGGTTCGCGCAAGACCAGAAAATCAGAAAAA
>MUKB01000021.1 GCA_002049785.1 Caldifarciminota bacterium 4484_100 | reverse complement strand
GTTCCGATTGCAACAATCTTATTCTGGTCATACTCAAGAAGTTGGTTTCGGAATTGAATACTTATATATAAATTTATTCCCGCAAGAAAGAGGATACAAAGGATAAATACAACCGCAATGATACTGACATTTTTGGGATAGGATGACTTCACCGGATTACCGTCAATCGGCCCTTATTTCTTTCTATCTTCTCACCCAGGGTTTCAATTACATAAAGGTACATACCGCTGACCACCTCTTCACCCTTATCATTTTTCAGATCCCAGAATGCCCGGCGGGAGAGCCGATCAATCTCATTAGGTTCAGTATCAAGCACCCGGACCCGTTCACCAGCAATATTATAGATTGTAACCCTAAATCGTGGAAAACTGTAGGCCAGTTCAGCTGTATCTGAAGGAACATAGGTGATGATAACCTTCTTACCCCAGGATGGTGTTCTGTCTGCACGGTATGGATTGGGAAAGGAGTAAACCTTACCCAATAGGATTGGGGTAACCCAGAAGGATGCGGTGGTTATTGAATCAGCCGGGCCAATATTATAGACCCAGACACCAGTAGGGTTGCCGTTATAGTCAAGGCTCGCAGGCCTTGATGTATCACCAAACCCGTAAGTGGAGTTCTTCCACAAATCCTCTGCCTTACCGATATCCTTTAATAGAAAACCGGTTTCTCCATCTGCCTGCATTATTCCGACCAAAGGATGATTTTCATTGCTATTACTTGTCTGGGTGTCGTCTATATGGAGAATCAAGAGTCCATCACCGGGCAAACTTTTATCAAACCCGGTCCGGTATCTATTTTCAACAAGAAAATATTCGCCACTACCTCCTGGCCACTCCCAGTCCGGACCATCAGGATCATTTAACAACCGATAGATAAGTCCGGTATCAGCAACTGCAGGAATTAATTGATTTTCCATCTTTGAAATACCGATCCGTTCGATCCCAATCGGCTGAACCCAGCCCAGCTGATACTTTGACCAGGCACAGAAATGGACCGGTGAGGAACCAGGCAATTCCTGAGCACTCGCTCTTCCCCAGGAACCAGCCGCCATAATTCCGAACATCCCGATGCCATAAGTTGAATAGTCTGTATCATAAAGGTCAGGAAGACCCAGGATATGGCCAAATTCATGGGCAAAGACACCAACCGTAATCCGGCCGGTATAGGTCTCAAACCGTTCTGGTTCCATTGAATAGTGATCAACATAGACCCCATCATTGGTCAGATATGCACCAGGACAACCTGAACCGGTATTTGACAACTGCCACTGGTGTGACCAGACATAATTGATATTTCCGGTCTCCTCAGCCCCTGGACCAGCATGGACGATAAAGAGTGCATCTACTGTATCATCCTGGTCTTCATCAAACTGGGAGAAATCTACAACCGGATCAGCAAGGCTGCACGCAGCCCAGACAATCCCCTGAACATTCTGGGGGAAATTCCCGGGATAGATGCCAAAAGAATCACCGATATAATAGTCATACCCCTGGGGTGCACGCACCCAGTCAACAACCTGGCTCTGCTGGCTGATTGTAAATTTTCCGTATGAAGCCTCTGTATAATAGTCACGCAGGGAACTGCAGCTGTCATAATAGATAAGTGAATCGAATAAAATACTCGGATACTGATGGATATTATCATAAAAGTCGATTAAAATAACCAGAACCTTTTTTGTCCCCACTGCCTCAGGGATATACCTTATCCCTTTGTTCATCAATTCAGGAAACCTGGGTGGAACAATCGGTTCTCTTAAAAAAGGGTTGGGTGGCATCAAAAATATTATTAATGTTAAGAGATACATATATTATTATACCCAGTCCAGATTATCTGTCAACCCAACCGACTGTGTAATTTTTTACCCAATATATGTAAAAAGGTTCCCTCAACTACCCAGAGATCAATAAAAATTCTTGAAATTTCAGGATAAAATTTTGAGATTCAGGCACAAATTTTGCATATTAAACTATTAGAGATTGGAGGTGAATATGACAAAGAAAAGAGGCTTTACCCTGATTGAACTGATGGTTGTGATCGGAATTATCAGTATCATTATCGCAATAGCGGTACCCAACTTTGCTGGAATACAGCAGCGTGCACGGATTCGCTCTGGTGCCCAGCAGATTGCCCAGGACCTCAGGCAGATACGTGAGCGGGCATTGTCGATAGGCCAGAGATTTCTGGTGACGAGACCGGATGATAGACACTATCAGGTGACAAGTCCGAATGGTACGGTAACGACCTATCGGCTGGGGCAGACAACCGGAGGACACCTTCGATTTGGCGTTAGTGCTGGTGTAAGTTCAACACCGCCTGAGGCAAATCAACCATCACCCCCGGCAAACGGATTTGATTTTCCGACCAATACCTTGATTTTAGAACCCCGTGGTGCAGCATCAAAAGGGGTTATTTATGTAACCGACGGCAGAGAAAATTATGCGGTTGGTATCAATTCACTCGGCAAGATCAGGGTATATATCTATGGTAATGGAGCCTGGTCAGGTTTATAAAAAGGAGGCGTGATGAAAAAGAGAAAGCAAGAACACAGTTTAACACCGGGATTTACCTTAGTGGAGATTATGGTTGCGGTGGTAATTCTGGCACTCGGGATCCTTGCAGTAAGCCAGATGACAGTAATGGGTATGAAGGTCAACAATGTTGTGAACCGGCGGATGTATGCACGGCTGGCAATGTCCAGGGTCTATGAAAATCTGCAAAATCTACCTGTAACAGACCCATTACTTGCGGACGATGGTGACCCTGCAGACCTTAATGTCATCGACTCTACTGCTGACCACTCTCAGACCATCACCGATTCAGTAGCAATGTATACATATCAGGCACGTTGGAATGTCGCGGATACGGTCCCAGAACCTGGGGTTAAGACAGTAAGGATCCATATCCTATGGGGACCTAATAACAGAAATCATATTCAGACTGACCTGTTGAAGAGGATGTAAGGAGGAGTTATGAAAAGGACTAAATCAAAAAGGATAAAGGGTATGACTCTGGTAGAGATGCTTGTTTCCCTGGTTATACTCACATTCGTCGTGGGTGCGGTATATACAATACTCAACCTTCAGACAATTCGGGCTACTCAGGTTCAGCGGACCTCGGTTATGCAGACCGATGCCCAGGTTGCATTAACATTGTTAAAATGGGACCTCGCCTCAGCCGGCCTTGCCTTTCCAAAAGTTGATACCGCAATAGGTGCAATAAATGGAGGGCCCAATGCACCTGATGGCATTTCAATCAAGGCGGTCGGACTCGGGATTGAAGCGGGTCGAGTTAAATGGTCCTGGCTTCTTGATAAAGCGAATTCACCAACAGTTCTGGTCCGTGCCTGGAGCGACTCTTTATATAACTTTGCGGTTAACGAAACTGTGGTTGTCCTTGATAAAGACCGTAATATATTAAACCCCCCAGGCGATTTGGCCATCCTGGCGGTCGCTCCTGATACCTTCCATGACCCTCAGGGAAATCCCATTCCTGCCCAGCGTCTTACCTTAAATAACCCTTTAAGTGCAATTGCCGGACTCGTTGTTATCCGAAAATTCTCTTCAATCTATTCCCCAGGCCTTACTATCCGTGCCGTCAATAATAAATTGGTGCGCGGCAGTGATACCCTCCTGGATAATGTTGAGGACCTGCAATTTGCCTACGGCATTGATAGTGACGGCGACAATGTGATTGATACCTATTCCAATATTGCACCGCAGTTTGCAACCTTGGGAAGAAAATGGGCAATCCGCTATACCTTAGTTGTCACCTCAAGGCCGATGAGTGGTTATACCTATCATGGTGATTCAATATCCATTGAAGACCATACCTATGCCCTCTCTCCAGTTCAGAAGAAGATGCGCCGGGCAATTCTTACAGGTATTATCTCTCCACAAAACCTTCAACCATAGGAGGCAAGGATGAAGATTGCAAAAAATTATAAAAATTGTGCGGGTGCTGGGCAACAAGGCATAGCACTTCTCGTTGCAATAGGCACAATGATTATCATTCTGATCATCGCCTCACTTGCGATCTATCTTATTACCAGGGGTATGCAGGTAACTGCTGGACAGACCCGGTATGAGACCGCATACGAGGCAGCGGTCGCTTCCTTAGAGATCGGTAAGAAAAGGGCTGAATATCTGAATCAGGCATTAGACATTGCTGATACAAGTGAGGTCTTCAATGTTGGCTCCTATACCACAAATTTATATGTGGAAAGAACCGCTTCTGTTGCCATAACCCTTTCCGGCACCGCAATGAAGTTTGCAAGGGCGATTGCTGGGCCTGGTGCTACTCCGGCAACCGGTAGTTACCGCACATATTATATAAGGGCAATATCTACCGGGCGTGCGGGTGAACAGGTTGCCCTTGAGGTTTTACAGCGTTATACAATCTATACTGAATAGGAGGATAAGATGATGAAAATAATGATTGCAATGATAATAATGGGTGGACTACTCATCGGCCAGGATATGGCTCCATATTGTTGTTCCCCACCTTTTGTTACCACTGTGGTCGCACCCAATATTTTGATCAGCCTTGACAACTCCGGAAGTATGTTTGATCGGGCATATTCGTCAACAACAATCTATACAACCGACACAACCAGCTATTATGGATATTTCAAACCCGAAAGTATGTATCGGTGGCAGAATAATCGGTTTGTCTCAGACCCGAATGGCCCATTCCCGGGTCGCATCCTCAACTGGGCCTGTATGTCAAGGTGTGATGTTGCAAAAAAGGTCTTGACCGGTGGTAAGGGAAATATCAATGGCAATGTGGCAAGGCTGGTGAGTGAAGGAAGGGATGCCTATTGGCCCTCGCCTTTATATTATCGTCGGGATTATTCCAATTATAATAAAATCTATGTCGCGCACGGAGGGAATGACATGACCTATATAAGAATATACAAATACGGCTCAAACCCTCCGATTAATGCCCAGCTCACATCCTGGACCCCGGTCAGGGTTGACATCCCTGAACCTGAATATCGTGGTGTGCTTGACCAGATCGGTGACAAGGACGATGACCGGCACTGGGACGATGATGCCCCGCTCTTTGGTCTATGGCATTATAATTATAGTGAGGGCGGCTATATCCGGGACTATATTGGTGACCCTGACATCATTGACCTGAGAAACCATATAAACGATATGAAGGCCACCACCTGGACGCCCCTGGCTGAAAACTACTTTGAAATCCTCCACTACTTTTCCCAGGCACCTCCCCATTATTACAACTCAGACTATACACGAAACCCTGGAGGACTGCATGACCCCTATTATGACAAATATTTACATGAGATGGTTCCGTGCCGAAGGTCGTTTGTCCTGATGATTACCGATGGTGAATCGACACAGGACCGAAATATCCCAAATTCTGACTTAGGCCATCTCCCCTATGCAACAAATCTCAGGGACTATGATAATGATGGACACGACCCTGGTTCATACCCGAGCTATGGTAGTGATTATCTTGATGATATCTGTTTATACGGACATGTAAATGACCTGAGGCCTGACCCAGGTTCTGGCTGGGGAAACCGTGAATTGGGCGATGACCAGTCGATCGAGGTATTTGTCATCTATGCATTTGGAACATCCGGTTCACAACTCCTAATGGATGCGGCAAAGAATGGTGGGTTCCAGGATATGAATGGTGATAGCATGCCCGGACCAAATCCTGCAGAATGGGATAAGGATGGTGATGGAATTCCGGATAACTATTATCAGGCTGAAAACGGCTATGAGCTTGAAGAGGCGATATTAAAGGCGATAATGGAGATGCTGGAGCGGATATCTTCTTCGTCTGGTGTAGGGGTTGTTTCGATGGGCACAAAGGCAGGTGGTGGAACCGCCCAGTCCCAGTTCTATCCCAGAAGGACCTTTCCGACCGGTGAGGTTCTCACCTGGATCGGGACCTGTCAGAGTCTCTGGCTCGACCCCTATGGATGGCTCAGGGAAGAGACCGAAGGGAATAATACCCTGCACCTGCAGAATGACTATGTCATTACAATGAAGTTCGACCCCACAGCCGGGCCGATGGGCAATGTTGTAGTTACACGGCTCCACGACCAGAATGGCTCTGGTGACCCATCACAATTTGACACCATAGGCACTGCACCTATTGAGGATCTAAAGCCTATCTGGGATGGTGGAGAATTGCTCTGGCGCAACTCTTCTAATATGAGAAATATCAAGGCATTTGTCGATGCCAATAAGAATGGAGTGGTTGAGCCGGGTGAGATTGTTGACTTCACAACTGCAAATACTGTGTTGCTAAAACCCTACCTCGGTGTTGCTTCTGATGCAGCTGCGGATACTGTGATTCAATATGTCAGGGGTATCGATTTTCCTGGTTTGAGGGAGAGGACCGCAGACGGCGATGTCTGGAAACTGGGTGATATCATAAATTCCAGTGCAGTAGTCAGCCAACGACCAATGGAGCGGTATGACTTCATTTATGGTGATGAGACCTATAAAGACTATTATGACCTATACCAACAGAGAAGACAGGTTGTCTTTGTGGGTGCGAATGACGGTATGCTCCACTGCTTTAATGCAGGGGTCCCGGAAAAGATTGAAACCGATCCGATGACCCCGATGAGATACAATCCTGGTGGTTTTGCTCTGGGCAGTGAGCTCTGGGCGTATATTCCATATAATCTTCTTCCCCATCTAAAATGGCTCAAGGAACCGGTATACTGCCATGTCTATTATGTTGACCTGAAATCCTATGTAACCGATGCGCAGATATTCAATGATGATCCATTACATCCCCATGGCTGGGGAACAATCTTGATTGGTGGAATGAGACTGGGTGGTATGGAGATTACAAATGAGGTAGATACCTGCAACTCGGCATATTTTGCCATCGACGTCACTGATCCGCTCAACCCTGTGCCTTTATGGGAATTCACCGATCCTGAACTTGACCTCACTTTCTGCTATTCTACAGTGGCAAAGGTGGACAGTTTCTGGTACTTATTGTTCGGTTCTGGACCGGTTACCTGCAGTGGTGAGAGTAATCAGAATGCACGTGTCTATGTCCTCGATCTTGAAACTGGAAGCCTATTAAAGAAGTGGACCCTCGGCGATGCCAAATCATTTATTACTAATATCTTTGCTGCAGATTGGGGTATGGATTATACGGTCGACCGAATCTATTTTGGAGATTGCTATCCTGATAACACCTTACCCGGTGATTGGGGCGGTAAGATCTACCGGATACTTACCAATGATGATCCAGACCCCAATAACTGGACCCTGAGTATGGTCTTCGATATGGAGCGGCCAATAACCGGTGAAGGAAGTATCGCCACTGATGACTTCAACCATCTCTGGCTCTACTATGGAAGCGGCCGATTCTTCTCAGATGTTGATGAGGCAGATATGACCAAACAGCGATATATCGGAATACGTGAGGATACTGTGCATGCGACCAAAGTTTCCGGACTATACAATGTTACCAATGTCTGGGTAGACACAAACCAGGTGGTGCATATCCCTGGAGATACAATCTCATTTGCAGCATTAATTGATACCATTAATTCAATCGCTGGCTGGTGGCGCGAGTTTGATGATCCGGGCGAAAGAACGATTACGCCAACCCTTGTCTTCGGCGGAGCAGTTCTATTTACAACCTTTGTTCCCACCGGTGACATCTGCTCTTACGGTGGTGAAGGTAATCTTTGGGCCCTATTCTATCGAACCGGGACCGCCTATATCGAGCCATTCCTTGAACCTGATACCTCAATAAGACATCCTGAAAAGGTGAGCCTTGGTCCGGGAATGCCTTCAGAGCCGAGTCTGTATGTCAGTTCGGATCAGACCAAGGTCTTTATCCAGGCAGGTGGTGGAATCGTTTCACCTGAGACAGGACTACCGGGTCTGCCCAAATCAGGTGTAATTCTCTGGAAAGGAAGATAAGGGGGATATGATGAAGAAACTGATAATTTGCTTGGCAATACTAATTCTGCCATTATTGGCAGAAGAGCATTCATTGGGACTCGTGGTCGGGTTCGAAGGAAATTCATTGATTCTGGTTGACGGTTTAAAGGTAAAACTGCCGGATAACTCTCTGGTCAGCTTCATCGGAGAGAATAATCAGACATTCGATGCCGCTAAATTACCATTTCCCTTCACTGCTACACTCGTTACCACGGAACAGACATCAGGAACCGCATTTACTTCAGGTTCAGGCGCCGTAAAAAATGTCACCATAAAGATCCACAAACTCTTCAAGGTCGAAAACGGTCGACTGGTAGAAAAACTCGAATAATCGAAATGGGGTGGGAGATATAATTTCTCCCACCCTATAACTCCCAATTTTCTCATTGACATTTCTTAAATTTTGTTTATATTGATAATATGGAGGTGAAATTTGAACGCATTTAAGACAATAATTTTTATCTTTTTGGGTGTGTTGTTATTAACCGAATGTGGCGAAAAAAAAGGAGAAAAGAAAACTAAGGTTGCTGGTAATAATCCGCCGGTTATCAATGAATTGGCAATCCTGCCCCTTAATCCCACAGTTAAATCTGAGATCTCTCTTCGGATTATAAGCTCAGATAAAGACAATGATCCGATTACCTATCAGGTTCACTGGTTTGTCAACCGCACAAAGATTGGTGAAGGGATGTCCTTCAGGTATGAAGGGATAAAAAAGGGTGATAAGATATATGCCGAGGTCACACCATACGATGGTAAAGCGTGGGGTAAACCCAAAAGAAGCGAAGAGATAGTCATCGCTAATACCCGCCCCCGAATCTTATCGACTACAATTATCCCCGGCTCCCTCTATGTCACAACACCCCAGGTTGTTGTAAACGCCACAGTCCAGGACCCGGATCGAGATTCAATTAATCTAATTGTCCACTGGTTGGTCAAGAACAAACTCATTCCTGATACCTCAAATACCCTTAAGCTGAAGGAATTTAGTCTTAAGAAGAATGATGTCATTACTGGAACTGCATTCGCGTATGATGGTGAATCTCTTTCTGAACCATTTCCCTTTGAGCTTGTGATTGCAAATGCACCGCCAACATTTCGGACCAAGACCGATTCGATAAAATGTCGTCCGGACAGTATCTATTATCCCCTTCCCATCTTTGACCCAGACCAAGATCCACTGACCTTTGAACTCCTTTCTGCACCTGAGGGTATAAAGATCGATAAAGAAAAGGGAATTATATATGGAGGCGTAAAGGACACAAGTTCCTTTGAGGTTGAGGTGCGTGCCACCGATTCGGATGGAGCCTATTTGGAGGCACGATTCACCATAACTTCGCCATCCACAAAATAGTTCTGCTAAACTTTACATTTCATACCGTGCATGAAATGTAAAGTTTAAGTGAAATGGATATTATTGAATTAATCAGACAGGGGAAGGTTAAAAGATATTTTAGGGCAAGGCATAAACTTTCTTTCCCCGGTGCCATCAGCCATATAACCCAGCGTGCACCAGGCAAAGAAATGCTATTTATCGACGCATCTGACTATCTTTTTATGATACACTTAATTAAGGAATCAGCCAAAAGATACAATCTCCGATTTTATTCTTTTGCTCTTATGCCTAATCATTTACATCTTCTTCTGCAAACAGAAAAAAATAATCTATCAAATGCACTGAAACGAACCTTTAATAGTTATGCCTTCTATTTTAATCGTAAATATGAAAGGAAAGGGCATGTATTTTGCGGAAGATTCAGACAGGCACTATGTTTTGATGATACTTATTTTCTGGCTTCCTCGATATATATTCATATGAATCCTGTGGTAGCAGGTCTGAGTAAAAGTGTTGCTGGATATCGCTGGTCGTCGATCAAACCTTTCATTCAAAATTTCAATAGAAAAACTTTCATTAATTATAAATTTGTTCTCAAAATCTTGGACCAGGACCTCAATATTGCACGCGAAAAATATAAAGAGTTAGTAAAAAGGTCGCTGGAAATTAAACTCAAAAATAGTTTGGAACACGCCGATGCACTTACTCAATTTCGAGATAAATTCATAAATTTATTGAAACAGATAATCGCTCCCGAAGAAGAATTGAAATCAGTTTTCACTTTCGATTCCGAGATCGACGCACTGGTAAAGACAAAATATTACAAAAATCCTAAAACTCTGGCCGAGAAAAAATACTTAATAGAACAACTATTAGCAAATGGCTACAAGGTATCAGAGATTGCCAAGAAACTGGGGGTTACAAGGCAAGCCATCTATTATATGCTAAAACAAAAAACATAGCAAATTTAACTTTACACTTTATGCCGTGCATGAAATGTAAAGTTTAGGGACGACCCTTTCACTTGCGTTTGAAATGAAACTGCCGTCCCTTGAAAAATTGGTTTATCCTATTTTTTCGGATGGTCCGGGTCGGGAACCGGGGCACCAACCGGACAGACCGCAGCGCACTGCGGTTCATCAAAATGGCCTTCACATTCAACACATTTATTAAAGTCAATAATATAAATCGGGTCCCCGGCGGTCATTGTGTCATTGAGTCATTGGAAAAGATTTAGTCATTGAGTAATTAAGTCATTAAGTCATTGGAAAACCAGAAAAAAACCATTTCGGATTTGGAAAACATTTAGCCATTAACTCATTGGTTATTGTAAAACTATTGGTCACCCTGAATCCTGTGCTGAGGAATCTCAGTATCGTTTCTTTCATTGTCACCCTGAACTTGTTTCAGGGTCTCAATCTTTTCAACCAGACAAACGAGAAAAAAACCAGAGAAACTAAAAAAATAGAGATGCTGAACCAAGTTCAGCATGACGAGAAAAAACAGAAAAATGTCATTCTGAACATCGGGGCGAGGCGTCCCTTAGCTGGAAGTAAAAACTCCATTCA
>MUKB01000116.1 GCA_002049785.1 Caldifarciminota bacterium 4484_100 | reverse complement strand
ACCTGAAATTCGTGGAAGAATGAGTTCCCGTAAGCAAAATGTGGACCACCATGAATCTGAACCAAAAGCGGATATCTCCTCTTCTTATTAAAATTCGGCGGCTTCAATATCCAGCCCTGTATCTCCCTTCCCTTATATCCTTTGAACCTAAATTCTTCAGGCCGAACAATCCGATGCGTCTGTAGATATCTTTTATTGACTTCGGTCAACCTTCGGCACCTTCCGTTCTTCAGGAGGTAGATATCTCCTGGATCTGTAGAGGTGCTCTTAGCAAACACGAATGTATCCTTACCATCATAATCAAAACCATATATCCTTCCTGGTTCATTATAATACTTAAATACCCTTTTTGAGCTGACATCCACACCATAAAGAAATGTATTTCCATAATCGGTTGCGGTAAAGTATATCGTCCTGCCATCAGAAGATGGTTTCGGTGCATCACCGTCCGGATGACCCAGGTCATCGAGTACCCGATCCCTGACCGTGCGGTCTAAGGAACGGGTCAGATTTATCGAACGCCCATCTTTGACCCGGGTCGCCCAGATATAGTTGTTACGCCAGCCTGCATAGTCATTCGGATATCTTGTACCTACATAGATTATCGTTCTGTTGTCCGCAAGGAATGTAGGAAGGTCCTTGGGCCCGGCCAATGTTTTCACCTTCATCTCGTTCTTACCGTCTATATCAATCACAAAGATATCAGTATAGAGCAACTTCTCTTCGAACGGTTCATTACGATTAGAGACAAAAACTATCTTCTTTCCATCCGGTGATATGTTCGGTGCAGAGTCGCCGTTCTTCCCAGATGTGAGTTGTTTCATCTTACCGGTCTTTGTATTCACACGCCAGATATGCTGTTTCTCTTCAGGTAATATGCCCTTGCCGTCAAGTTTATACCAGGACCTTTTTATATAATAATAAAGGGGTGGTTTACCTTTTTCTAAGATTCTCTCCTTATCAATTTTTTCCCTGGTAAATTCACAGACAATATATCGACCATCCGGGGTCCAGACATACCGTCCGAATGTACCCTTGGTTCGGGTGAGACAGAACGGTTCGCCTCCATCAACCGGAATCAACCAGATATTCTGTTTCTCTTTTTCTGACATAATAAAAGAGATATATCTTCCATCCGGAGACCAGGCTGGACTTCTCACCTTTTTGTTGCCGCGAATATAGTGTCGAACCCTGCCTTTGGAATCGACCACATAGAGGTTTGAGTAGTAGGTATTCTTTTTGTAATCGAGCCATTCCACTGTATAGGCGACCATATCTGCAGATGGAGCCAAACTGAGCTCCCTTAAAAATTTTATCTTGTATAAATCCTGGATTGAAACCAATCTCTTCTTCATTGTTCTCCTTTCAGATAACCGACCTTAACTTCTCTCTCAATCTTATCACCGGGCTATGGAGAAACTGGAGCAACTCAATTGCCACTTCAAGGTTTGGATTGAAGGCGATCGACTTCTTGGCATAGAAGCGTGCATAACGATAATTCTTTTTCTGCCTGTAATATTCAGCCAGGAAATAGAGGGTCAGCGGATTCTGGGGTGCAGAAATCAATGACAGACGGAGATGCTCAAATGAACGTTCCAGATAATGTTGCTGGAGATATGCGATACCGATGCGTTGATTCATAAAACCATCCCTGGGGTTCGGCTCAAGGGCCTTCAAAAAGGAGAAGAAGGCACCGAGCGGACCGATATCACGCCGACGCGAAAAAATGTGTCTAAACCGCTTCAACCTGATGAATATCTCCCCACGGATCAACCAGAGCATAGGAGGGTCTGAATCACTCACCGGGCGATTGATAATACCTATCGCCTTAGTATTATCTCCAGTATAAACAAGGCATAGCGCCTTCAGCGATTCTAAAAGAGGATTGGGTGCTAAAATTTCAATTCCCCTTTCGCTCCAGTATAACGCAGACTTATAGGCACCAAGATCAAGCAGAACTCTAACCTGCCCAACCCAGGCATCAATCGTCTGGATATTATTTTTCAGGACAAGGGCATAATATGACAGGGCTTCTTTATAAAAAGAAAAGAAGTATTTTTCATTACCCAATCTGATATAGTTCTCAATCCCTTTATCAGAAGGTAACTCGATTTCGTTTTCCACCGGCCTTCCTGTATCAAAATCTATCCCCTTCAATAGAAAATCTTCAAACTCCTGTCTGTTAAAATCGGGCAGGGATATTTTTATCAACCCCCTTCTCATATTACCAGTTGGTTAAGATTGTTGTAACTAACTTTTCTGCAGTTTTTTTCATCGCATCTTTTATCCCCTCATCCTCATCAGTGGAATAGAGCGCCCAGTCTGATACCGTCCCTTCCCAGAAGATACTGTTTTTGACACGATCAACACAGCGCACAGTCAGGCCAATCGTTATTTTGTATTCAATCACCTCCTGATTTGCAGTATAGGTGTGAGGTTCCTTGTTGAATTGTGCAACCTTGCCCTCAAGCAGAAGGTCAGCACTTGCCTCGTCCACAATCTTAAGGTTGGAGCCATTACGAAATGCATTGATGACCTCCTCTGTTGCCAACTCATCAAGCCCGGGTTTGACCGTATTATTCTCAAACAGCCGGATATGGATCCGCTGCATATATCCTGGCAACAGGGACCTGGTGGAATAACCACAGCAGGCAATAAAAAGCAAAATAGTAAGATTGATATACAACCTCTTCATCTCATCTCCCTTTTATTGCGGTCAACCGCTTTCGGGACTCCTTTGCCCAGATATCGTCCTTTCCCCTTGTTCTTATAAGGGTCAGATATATCTTTCGTGCCTCATCATACCTTCCCATAAATTCGAGCATAAGACCGCTCTTATACTGAGCAGTGGGCCTCCACATTCCAGCCCCGGGGAAATCTGCGACAATTCTTTGATACTGATACAAAGCCCGTCCAAAATCGGCGCGGGCAAGATATGCCTCAGCCAACCAGTAGATATATTCCGGAGTTGGAATTGCGCGCACAGCCCGACTCAAATATTTCTGGGCCGAATCCGGCTGACCGTCCTGCAGGAGTGCATATCCGATATCAAAGTATATCTCCGCCTCATCCCCGGGAGAACCAATCTCAAGCAGCTGTTTTGCAGTTTCACAGGCCTTTTTCCAGTTCCCTGACTTTTTGTAGCAGAGAAGACGATTCTTCAAAGCATCATAACGGAGTGAACCTTTTCTGGCTGCCAATCCATAATATAGTCCTGCAGAATCGAAGTTCTGGTTAAGAAAATTTATGGTTGCAATCTTGAACAGCGCATTATAGTAATAGTCCCCTCGAGGAAACTTATCGATAAATGATTTGAATCGCTGCAAGGCGGTATCTGTTTTTCCCTGTAAAAGGGCAACCCGGGCATAATTATAGTAGAGTTCAGGACAGATGCTATCGACCTGGCCAATAACAGAGTCATAATACGCATCCGCGCGGCCGAACCTCTTCTTCTCAATCAGGAATTCACCATAATAATTGGCCCACCGGCAATTATCCATAAGTGAAAACTCATCCATCAGTGAATCAGCAAGGTTCAACCTTCCCATACGCAGTAGGCAGCACACATAGACCTTAACAAGTTCAGTATCTGCAAGAAAATCCTTTTGTTTATATTTCAATATCTCTGGGAACCTGTCCTCTTTAAATAGACAATTGACCAACCCCTTAAATGCCCTGAACCTCACGATTGTAATAATAGAAGAGTGCCCTTACCTTGCGGGCATAACTACTTGTATTACGAAATGCGATATACCGCTTAATGATTCGGTATGCAGGAAGGTAGAGTCTCTTTTTAAGTAACACCTCACAATAGAGTGAATCTAAATAAAAATTATCCGTATATTTCTGTCTGAGTTCACGCAACCTCTTGATAATATTCACACTATCAATCAGAAGCCCGGCATCTTCGACCTCTTCAGGGATATTCCTTATGACAGTATCCTGATGGAACAGGTTAAAAATAGACAGAAGTTTCTGACATTTAAATTCAGGGTATATATGTAGTTTACCCTTTAATAGTTCTTCAACAGAACGGACCTCTTCACGATACCCCTTTTCACCAGCCAATCGATTAATGTATCTATGGATATTTTCTGGTTCAAATATTAATGCCAGCAATAAGGTTCGGTATAAAAGACCATCGGTTAACTTCTGGTCTTCAATTTCTTGATATTTTAAATATGCTTCAACTGTATCGCCAAGCTGGAGCATATTCTCCACCTGATAAACCAAACCCTTATTCCCGGAGATGGATTCGAAAAACTTAGAACGTGCATCCGGAGCCCTAAGCATCGCCCTCAGAATTTTTACCGTATCGGTCTGACTGCATTGTCCAAGTAGTTCATCTGCGATTTCTGGATGTGTACTATACAGACCAACCGCAATCTTCATAAGAATTTTGTCGTCAATCCGGGACTGGTCAAATTTCTTGATATACTCTGCTGCAATTTCATAGGCCGAATGTTCAATCAATGTTGAGAGGAGAATCTTAAATACCTCATCGGTATGGTTATCATAGGGATAGTCTTCAAGAAAATGGTGGGCTTCATTGATAAGCCTCAGTATATCTTCCCTTTTATGATATATTCTTATAAGATAGTAGGCGCTGAGTGGCTGGTATGGTCCTCCCTCAGTTTTTAACTCCCTGAAATAGACCTCGGCTATCGTATAATTATTCTTTTGAAACTGCCTTTTTGCATATTCAAACTCTTTTCTATTATCCCAGGGATAGATAAGTCCGGTCAATAAAAAGAATAAGGACGATATTAGTGCAAACCTAATTTTCATATCCCAATTCCTGATATAATATCTTTTCGATCTGCTCTGCAGCTGTATCCCAGGAAAACTGCTCAGCCCACTGCCTTGCCGCCCGGGAAAAGTTCTGCCACAACCTTTTATCATCGATTAACTGGAGAATTCTCAGTGCAAAGTTTTCAATATCACCATAAGCATAAAGAAAACCGGTCTTGTTATGGACAACCGCTTCCCTCAAACCTGGAGAATCAGCACAGACAACCGGTGTTCCACAGGCCTGGGCCTCAATCGCGGTAAGACCCCAGCCCTCTTTTATTGACGGCTGGACCACGACGCGCGCACTCTTGTATATTCTATACTTTTCTCTATCCTTAACATATCCCGAAAATTCAATAGAAACACCCAATTTATTAGCAAACTCCTTTAAATAAGTCAAGGCATCACCATCGCCAACGATTTTCGCCCTTACCTCCTTTTTTCTGGTGATGAGCTTTAGTGCCTGGATAAAATGTTCTATCGATTTATATCGCTTAACCCGACCCACATAGACGACAAGATTATCAACCCGCGGGACATCCTTCAATTCAAGGATTTCAGGGATACCGCTATGGACAACATCAATTCTACCACCTACCCCGATCTCCCTGAGGTCCTGGGCAGTGCTCTTTGAAATCGCCACAAAATTTGATCCCGAATAGAAGAATGGAATCATCCTTTCGGTAAAAAATACATAACTTGCAAAAAGAGGGTTCGTCTCCCGGTATATGGAACTACGAAAGATATGCATAACAATCGGCAGAACCCTTTTTCTGGTAAAAAAAGGAGAATAAAACGGAATCTTATTCAAATCATCGATGATGATATCAATAGTCTCCTGTCGTAAGATCGACCTCAGGGCAGAACCGACAAAAAAGTTAAAATTCTGCCGATTTCCCAGACGATAGATTTCAAACCCGTCCAATTTCTCATATCGGCTCTGTCCTGGGGCTCGACTGCATAGTAGAATAACCCGGTGACCCTTTTTTATAAGTCGGGAAAATACTTCATAGAGATAGACCTCTGCCCCACCTGCATAAGGGTTGAGCCAGTCCTGCCAATTAATCAACAAAATGTTCATTGAATTAAATCTTTTATATCTTTGCGCGCCAGTAATTCAATAAATCTTCGACTGTCTTTTCAATCGGAATCTTCGGTTTCCAACCTGTGGCCCGACAAAATCTCTTTCCATCACCGATCAGATAAGGAATATCAACCTTTCTAATCCTCTCAGCGGTCACCTTTATCTCAAACTTCTTACGGGCAATCTTTTTGAAAATCTGTAATACTGAAGAGATACTATAACCCCGGTTTGACGAGATATTATAAATTTTCTTTGCCCGACATTTCTTCAATGCCAGACGGTAAGCATTTACAACATCGCGCACATTCATAAACTCACGCTCCGCCTCGATATTACCCAATTCGATCAACGGCGGTCTCTTATCCTGTTCCATTTCGGCAATCTGCCGGGCGATTGAAGCGAGCACAAAGTTGTCAGGCTGGCCCGGTCCGGTATGGGTAAATGGTCTCAGGATAATCCAGTCAATTCCCAGCTGACCATAATTCTGGCAGGCCAATTCTGCAGCATATTTACTGACCGCATAGGGGTTTTTCAAAACAACTTCATCTTCTTCAGAAAGTCCACGACCCCCTCCATATACCTCACAGGTTGAGATGTAGATAAAACGGACCCGTGAGTTTAAAGCCCTGGCCGATTCCAGAAGATTGACCGTTCCTAAAACATTTGTACTATATGTAATCGGAGGATCACGAAACGAACGCGAAACTGAACTTATCGCTGCAAGGTGGAAGATAATATCCGGCCTATGGGCCTTTATAACCTCCTGAGTCATTTCAAGATTGAGGATATCCAGAGGCACATATTCACCCTTCTTCGGAATCAATTTTGGATGGCTTGTTGGAACGAGTTTATAAAGGTCTTCTTTTAATGCACTGAGGAGATAACTGCCAACAAACCCTTCACTACCGGTGATCAGAACGGTCTTCATATCACCCTTTTACGCCAGAAATCGAGCAGGTCCTTCAATGTTTTGTCAAACGGGATCTCAGGCTTCCAGCCGGTGGCCATCTGGAACTTCTCAGGTGAGCCGATAAGGAGTTCAACATCACTGGGCCTCAAACGGCTCGGGTCGGTTTCAATCTTTAAGTCAACACCGGAGATTTTAATCAACCGTTCGAGCAGTTCTTTAATCTTAATTCCCTTTCCCGAAGCGATATTATAGACCTCGCCAGGAACACCCTTTTCCAGGGCCAGGGCATAGGCACGAACCACATCGCGCACATCAAGGAAATCGCGCACCGCATTCAGATTTCCCACCTTGATAACAGGAGGCCGCA
This sequence comes from Caldifarciminota bacterium 4484_100, assembly GCA_002049785.1. Lineage (GTDB taxonomy): Bacteria > Hydrothermota > Tepidihabitantia > SM23-42 > SM23-42 > 4484-100. The sequence goes on along the minus strand of MUKB01000116.1, from coordinate 303 downwards.
TCCCCTTTTCAATCTCAACAATCTGCTTGGCGAAATTGGATGTTACAAAGACATCTCCACGTCTGGGTCCGGTATGATTGAAGGCACGGGTTCTTACAATCTTCAGACCATAACTCTTAAAATACTGATACCCGAGAAAATCCTGGGCAACCTTGCTGACTGCATAGGGGCTCAAGGGCCTTAATGGATTTGTCTCTTTGATTGGAGTCTCCTCAGGATAGACTAAACCATATTCCTCACTCGAGCCTGCAATGTGTATCTTCGGGTCCAATTTCAATTCCCTCACCGACTCAAAGAGATTTA
>MUKB01000020.1 GCA_002049785.1 Caldifarciminota bacterium 4484_100 | reverse complement strand
ACAGAAGTTTGAGCTTTTTAAATTATTCGATATCGGAGATTTTATCGGTGTTCAGGGTCAGGTCTTCAAGACCCGCACCGGTGAGATTACCGTGCTTGTTGACGATTTCACCATGCTTGCCAAATCCCTTAGGCCGCTGCCTGAAAAATGGCATGGGCTCAAGGATATCGAGCTCAGATATCGCAAGCGTTATCTTGACCTCATTGCCAATCCCCAGGTGCGTGAACTCTTCAAACGGCGGACCCTATTGATAAACCTTATCAGGGAGTTTTTGAATCAACGCGGCTTCCTTGAGGTGGAGACTCCAATCCTCCAGGCGATATATGGAGGTGCTGCAGCAAGGCCTTTCAAGACATATTACAATGCCCTGGAGCAGGAGATGTATTTAAGGATTGCGGATGAGCTATACCTTAAGAGGTTGATTGTTGGAGGTTATGAAAGGGTCTATGAAGTCTGTCGGGATTTCCGCAATGAGGGTCTTGACCGCTTCCATAATCCGGAGTTCACAATGATCGAGGTCTATCAGGCATATACCGACTATGAGGGGATGATGGAACTCGTCGAGGAACTTTTCCAGTACCTGGTGGAGAACCTGCTTGAGTCATCATCAATAAAATTCGGCTGTAATGAGATAGCCTTCAAAAGGCCGTTTAAACGGCTCAGTTATATCGAGTCATTGAATAAAAAGATAGGATTTGATGTGCTCCAGGCTGATATGGAGTCACTCGACAGACTCTGTAAGGAGCAGAATATCGACTACAAAGGTCTTTCCTTGGGGAGTAAGATTGATAAACTTTTTGGTGAATTGGTTCAAAAGGATATCGTTGAGCCGACATTTGTTATTGATTATCCAAAGTTGATTTCTCCTCTGGCCAAGGAGCATCGCAGGGATAATCGCCTTGTGGAGAGATTTGAACTGGTTATGTTTGGACTGGAACTTGCCAATGCATTCTCTGAGTTGAATGACCCGGTTGAACAGAGGAAAAGGTTTGAGGCACAGATCGCTGGACATGAGGAGGGGATACGGGAGATTGATGAGGATTTTATCGAGGCATTGGAATATGGTATGCCGCCGACCGGTGGATTGGGCATCGGCATTGACCGGCTCTGTATGGTCCTTCTCGGACAACCATCAATTCGTGATGTAATCTTATTCCCCCAGTTAAGAAAGGAGCAATGAATACCGAATACTACATTGCCCGAAGATATCTTCTCTCCCGAAATCGGAAATTTTTTTCCCTTTCTACAACGATCGCAATCGGCGGGGTATTTGTTGGAGTCGCCGCACTTTTGATTGCCCTCTCGATGATGAACGGTTTTCAGAATGAATTGAAGCGGAGGATACTTGCCGGCACCCCACACATTATTGTGCGCCGTTATTTTAATGAGCCCTTAAGTAAATACCGCGAGATCGAAAAACGGCTGGAGAAGTTTTCTTTTATTCAAGGGACGGCACCATTTTTGATTCAAAAATCGATTATCAAGAATCGAGAACGGATGGATGGTGTGATCATCAAAGGGGTTGTATCTGCCCAGGAGAGAAGGATCACCGCAGTGGCGGAGAAGATACAGGATGGCCACTTCGAACTGGAGGATGGCTGCGTGCTCGGTATTGAACTTGCAAGGAATCTTCAGGCACAGGTGGGTGATACATTAATCATTGCCCTACCCTTTGGACAACAGCCAGGGTTTTTACCCCGGGCAAAGAAGGTGATACTCAAAGGGATCTTCAACTTCGGTTATTATGACTATGATGCCACGATTGTCTATATGGACCTGAAGGATGTCCAGTCGCTGTTCCGGATGAAGGGACAGGTGAGTGGAATCGAGATAAAGGTCAGGGATATCTATCAGGTGGTTCAGTATTCAAAACTTATCGAGAAGGAACTCGGTTATCCGTATCGCACCCAGAACTGGATGGAGACCAACCATGCGATATTCGGTGCTTTAAAAATGGAAAAGATTATAACATTTATTGTGCTTACCCTAATCATTGTGGTTGCAGGATTCAATATTGTCGGCACTTTGGTGAATATGGTGAAGAAGAAGACCAAGGAGATTGGGATTTTGAGGTCCGCAACCCGACTCACCACGGTTGATGCCTTGAGAAATGAGTGAGGTTATCTTAAAGACTGAGAATTTGGTCAAGACATACTATCTCCAGCAGGAGACGATTGAGGTCTTACGCGGAATTGAGCTTGAGGTGAAAAAGGGAAGTTTTGTTGTTATCTTCGGACCTTCAGGCAGTGGTAAGTCAACCCTGCTCAACATCCTGGGCAGTTTAGACCGACCCTCTGAAGGAAAGGTCTATTTCGACTCGATTGATCTCTTCTCCTATGATGATAATGGACTTTCAGAGATAAGGAATAAGAAGATCGGGTTTGTATTCCAGTTTCATCATCTGCTCGGTGAATTTTCCTGTTTAGAAAATATTGCAATGCCTGCTTTGATCAACGGCACAAGTCCGAAAAAGGCATTTAAACAGGCCTCGATTCTGCTTGAAAAGTTCGGGATGGCGGATAAGGTCAATCGCCTGCCGGATGAGCTTTCCGGGGGTGAAAAGCAGAGGGTGGCGATTGCACGCGCCTTAATAAACGACCCCCTTCTGCTTCTTGCAGATGAGCCGAGCGGTAATCTGGATGAAGAAAATACCAATAAACTATTAGAGGTGTTTATCAATCTAAAAAATGAAGGCCGAACCATTGTTCTGGTGACCCATGCGCTCGATATTGCCCGGGTGGCCAGTCAGGCCTTTAAATTAAAGGAAGGAAGATTATATGCTCTGTGACGATTGCAAAAAGAATCCGGCTACGATCATCTTCAAGGAGGTCCTGCCGGACAGAACCGTAGAACTGCACCTGTGTGATGAGTGTGCAGCAAAGAGGGGACTTATTTCAGCCAAGAAGATGTCTCCGCTTGAGGTTCTGCATAAACTGCTCAAGGAGAAAGGGGCTCGGGATGCCGAGGTTATATGTCCGGTATGTTATCTATCACTTGCTGAATTCAAAAGGAGCGGAAGGTTTGGATGTAGCCACTGTATAAATACATTTGAACCATATATCAAGACTCTGGTTAAGAAGATTCATAATAGTGATAAACATATCGGAAGAAAGTTGGTGCCGGGAAGGAAAAGGGGAATTGAAATCTATAAACTGCGCGAGGAGTTGAAGAAGGCACTTGAACGGGAGGCCTATGAAGAGGCTGCCCGGATCAGGGATCAATTGAAGGATTACGGTGTTGAAGATGTTGGATAATATCAGGTGGCTCATTCCGGCACAGAAGGATAATCAGGGTGAGAATCCAGAGATTATTGTTTCATCACGGATCAGAGTTGCCCGAAATCTCGATTCTATTCCATTTGAGATTAAAATGAAGAATGATGATGCCCTTCGCCTGCTTGAACTCACCCGGTCAGTGATAAAACAGAGGCTAAAGGGCAAGTTCTATGAACTGCAGAAACTGACTCCATTGGAAAAGGAATCTTTATTGGAGTGCCACCTTATTTCTCCCGGGTTTATCAAAAAGGACAGTCCGGTCGGGGTATTTATTAATGATAAGGGCAATATCTCGGTGATGATCAATGAAGAGGACCATCTCAGGATTCAGGGACTTTCGGGCGGGTTGAACCTTGTCAACATATCAGAACAGGTTTTTGATGTCGAAGAGGTATTCGGAAAAGAACTTGGTTATGCCTTTAGTGAAAATTATGGGTTTTTGACTTCCTGCCCGACCAATCTGGGAACCGGGTTGAGGGCATCGGTTATTCTCCATCTACCGGGGCTGGTCTTCACCAATGAGGTGGATAAGGTTCTGAAAGGTGCGGTTCAGATCGGTATGGCGGTAAGGGGTATCTATGGGGAGGGGAGTGAGATTAAGGGTAGTCTTTTTCAAATTTCAAATCAGTATACCCTGGGTCTGAAAGAAGAAGAGCTTATAGAACAGATTATAAAACTCACACATATGATTATCGATATTGAATTGAAGGCACGGGATGTAATTCTCAAGAAGGCGCGTTATGAATTTGAGGATAAGGTATTCCGTAGTCTTGGAGTTTTGAAATCAGCACGGATAATCAGCACCGATGAGGTTTTGAATCTTCTTTCGGCATTGAGGTTCGGGATTGGTATGGGTTTGATCAAGGATATCCCCTTGGATCTTGTAAATGAACTATTGATTGTATCAAGGCCGGCAAATATTCAACTCTATTACGGTGTTGTTCTTGAAGAGTATGAAAGGGATATTCGACGTGCCGAGTATATAAGAAATAGATTGAATAACCCTGAAAGCCATACATAATAAAAGATTGAACCCCAAACCAGGGCATAAGAAGAAAAAACAGACCGAGACATTGGATGAGATTATATTTTTAGGCACCGGTGGGGCAAGATATGTGATTGCCAAACAGTTGCGCGCCACAGGCGGGATATTTTTTCGTCTGGGTGGGAAGAATGTCCTGGTTGACCCGGGGCCGGAATCTTATTTTAGATTTCTTTCGTATTTACCAAAATTCAATGCGGAAAAGATTGATGCCATAATCCTTTCCCATAAGCATATTGACCATTCTGCCGATATAAATGTCTACCTGGATGTAATGACCAAGGGAGGATTCAACAAGAATGGAATTCTCCTTGCACCACAGGATGCATTTGGTGAAGAAGGGGTTGTTTATAAATATCTGCTCAGTTTTCTGAATGAGGTTATCTATATCGAAGAGGGTCTTGAATTTACACTCGGCGATTTGAAGTTTGTTTTTCCCCTGCGACATAAACATCGGGTTGAGACCTATGGTTTTAAACTTTTTTACAAAGATGCTACAGTATCATATATAACCGACACGAAATTTTTTTCTGAGTTGATTGATGTCTATCAGGCTGATGTTCTGATTGTCAACCTTATTAAACTCGAGCGTTCTGAGATTGACCACCTCTCCGTGCCCGAATGTGCCGAGATTATCAAGGGGATAAAACCCCGGGTTGCAATCATCACCCATTTCGGTATGACGATGCTTCGGGCCGGACCCTGGAATATCGCCCGTCGGCTGAAGCAGATGACCGGGGTGACCGTGCTTGCAGCGGAGGATGGCAAACACTACGAATTGAAAAAATTATTATCGTATTAGTTTATTCTAAAAAAATTTCCTCAGCATGGTAGGATGAACGGACAAGCGGACCGGAGATTACATATCTTATCCCCATATCCTCGGCGAACTTCTTGAAAAACTCAAATTCCTGCGGAGTGTAGTATTTCTGAACCGGGTGATGGCGTCGAGTTGGTTGTAGATACTGGCCGAGCGTAACGATGTCGACCTGGGCATCTCTGAGGTCCTGGAGGGTTTGAATCACCTGGTCTTTTTCCTCACCGAGCCCGAGCATAATACCACTTTTGGTGTAGATTTTTCTATCCAGCTCTTTTACCGTCCTTAAGACATTCAGGGATTTTTCATAACTGAATCTGCGGTCACGGATCAGGGGTGTGAGTTTCTTGACTGTCTCTAAGTTGTGGCCGATGACTTTTGGCTTTGTATCAACAACTTTTTTTATAAAAGATTTATTGCCCGAAAAATCAGGGATTAAGGCCTCAATCAGTACCCCTGGATTTTTATTTTTTATCGATTTTATCGTGCGGGCATAATGGCCACTTCCGTGGTCCGGGAGGTCATCTCGGTCAACCGAGGTGAGTACAACATATCTGAGTTTTAGTTCCTTGACCGCCTCAGCGACATTCTCGGGTTCTTCAGGGTTCAATACACCCCCGGGATTTCCGGTCTTTACTGCACAGAATCGGCAGGCACGGGTGCAGACCTTTCCCAAAATCATAATTGTTGCCTGCCTTCTATTCCAGCAATCATTTATATTCGGACATCTCGCCTCTTTGCAGACCGTAGAGAGGTGATGCGATTTCAGAATTTTAAAGACCTCTTTGAAACCATCCCCCGAAGGAACCTTTATCTTGAGCCATTCAGGTTTTTTTAGATATCTCTTTGTGATTTGAATAAGCTCAGCACTCTTTTTTATGTTACTTTTATTAGGCGAAACCATTATCGTTATTGTTTCCCTGGATTGTTATTTTCAGCGAAAGTGAAGGGATAAAGAATCCGGGGAGGTTCCATAATATTCATAGTTTATTATATCAAAAGCCTGAAGGCTGTCAAGGAGTTCATTTCCTCCCCTTGAGGGGGAGGATTAAGGAAGAGGTGATATTTTATCCAGAATCCAGCGTAATGACTCAATGACCAATGACTTAATGACTAATGGTTTTCCAATCGGACTCTTGATTTTATTGTGGATTTTGTTATACTTATTTATGGTCTTCCAGACAATCGCTTTTATGCTTATTGTCGGATTTGATGGACACTATGAGGTCCAGATCCCTTTTGACAGCGCAGGCAAGGTATATGAAATAGATTCTTCCCGGGCAGAGCATATCAGCATTCTCGCGGGATATCCGGGTTTACAAAAGGCACTGTTATTCCTGCAGCCGGACTCCTCTTTTGTTATAGAAGTTTGTTCTAAAAAAGACGGTACTATTATCAAGGAACGGATACCTGTTCAACAAGGAATTTTGGAGCAGATAAAAGAAGAGATTTCCCGGGCTCAACAGATGGAGGTAAAGAGAATTGTATATGACCGCTCTGGTTATAAAAATTTCCTCTTCAACTCTTTTGTTTTCTCTTATGCAATTCAGGCACCGCTTCTGGCATGGAGTATTCAACCGGACGATTTTCGTACCGGGCTTGCAATATATATGCTCTCCAGCGCTTCCGGTTTTATTATTCCTCTTCTTCTGACTAAAAACTGTGATGTTACAAAGGCACATGCCAGTATGTTTGCATTCGGTGGAATACATGGATTATATATCGCCGGCGCATTGAGCACTATTGCAGATATCAATTTTTATGAAGACGCTGGTGCATTCTTTACGGTTGGTGGTAGTGTAATCGGTGAAGTGTTAGGTTTTCAGTCGGTCAATCGATACCATTTGAGTATGGGCAGGGGGGATTTAATCGGTCTTATCGGCGATTTTACCGGAATCGGTGCGGTGGGGTTGTTAAGATTAAGCGATGACTGGGATAATGAAAGGTTCAATTATAAGCACTATCTTGCAACCTCGATTGCAGGGTTCGGTGTCGGGCTTGCAGGCGGTGCTGTTATTACAAGGAAGCTGGATTTGGCAGATGGTGATCCGATAATCTTTGGACACTGTGGAATTATCGGAGCGGGTTTATTGCCGCTGATTGTATACTGGTTCGATGATGAATATGCGGGATCGAGGATTTCCGGAAAGGTCTATATCTCAGCAGGTATTGCAGGTCTTGGTCTGGGCTCGACACTGGGCTACAACATTGTAAAGAAAAGAAACTTCACTGAAGGTAATGCCAATATTATTACACTCGGAGGTGTTGCCGGCGCCCTGACCGGGTTGGGGCTTGTATATCTTGCTGGAGTTGAGAATCAAAAGGTGCAGCACACCACGCTGTTGCTCGGAGACATTGTTGGAGCCTTGGCCACTTCATCTTTTATCAAGGCAGGGAATGCAGAAGGGGAGAGTCAAATAAGGTTGCATCCTGAGTCGATTGTCTGTCTTGGACTGTCCACTCTGCATATACCGAGCCGAGGTCCGATTATCTCTTTCAATTTTTAGATTCCTTTTGGAAAAGTACACAAAAATTTTTTATTACCCTTTCCTTCACCATATCCATTGATATTTCGTTATTTAAGATTTTTTTCATCGATACAATTTTTATTTCTTTATATCCGCAGGGATAGATTAAATCAAAATAACTCAGATCAGTATTGACATTCAGGGCGAACCCATGAAAACTGACCCAGCGCCTTACTGCAATGCCGATGGAGCAGATTTTGCCCTCATCGGTCCAGACCCCGATCATCTTCTCGTGTTTTTTCGCAGAAATCCTGAAATCGTGTAATACCCGGATTATTACCTCTTCAATCTTTTCAATGAACGGTCTTATACCGGCAAGCCCTTGTTTGATGTTGAATATCGGATAGCCAACAAGCTGACCTGGACCGTGAAAAGTAGCATCACCGCCCCGCTCCACCTGATAGAATTCTATACCTTTCTTCTGCAACTCCTCTTCAGAAATCAGGATGTTATTCTGCAAGCCACTTTTTCCCAGTGTGATTACCGGATTATGTTCTACAAGGATAAGTGTATCAGGTATTCTGTTTTCGACCCGGTTCTTGTGGAGTTCTAACTGGATGTCCCAGACCTCTTTATAATTCTTCCTTCCCAGATCAAGAATATCCAATCGTCTGGTCTGGTACGGGTGATTATTTATCTTCTGTTGCACTGATCGGCACGGGTTTTGTAGGTGGCCGGAATGTGGGCTGTTTTATCGCCTCAACCGGAAGACCCAGTTCCCGGGCAAGGATCTGGGCGATCAGACGACGACATCCCCGCCCCTGACAGCGTCCCATCGTCACCCGGATAATGCGTTTCAGATCATCCATTGTTTTATAACCCTCTTTAATCTTCTGGATGATTTCATCTTCGGTTATATCCTCACACCGGCAGATTATTTTCATAGTCCTATTCTACAAAAAAATTGGGATAAGTCAAGCATATCGGTCATTGACATTTTGAAAAATGTAGATAGAATTATGTTAATGCATAATGTAGTCCTCTACCTTACGATGGCAATAATCGCCACCTTCATAATAATCTCAAAGACCTTTTCACCAATCTGGTTGATTGTGGTGGCGGTGGTGATGCTCTATCCGTACCGCAAAGAGAAGAACGCCCGTCCGATATTCCTCTTGTGCATACTGCTGTTTATACTCTATATAATCTTCCATTATTTTGCACTTTTAATCCCCTTCATCATCGGCATAGGCCTTGCCTATATCTTAACCCCGCTTGTCGATATTTTAGAACGAAAACATATTCCCCGACCCATTGCAATATTGAGCATTCTTTTACCTCTGGTTGCAATCTTTCCTCTGTTAATCTTTCTTATTGTCTCCGGGCTCATCACAGAAGTTCAGGTTTTGATTGATAAACTTCCCGGGTTGTTCCAAAAACTCCAGACTTTTTCCAGTAATCTCATCGCACGGCTTGTCCAGTTTGGAGTCAGTATCGACCCCAATTTTCTCACCCAGCAGTTGACCAATTTGATCGGCGGCGTATTCAAGACCATTGCCCAGATCGGTCGCACCATCACCGGGATCATTGCAGTTCTTTATAACATCATTATAATTCCCCTGACCACCTATTTAGTTCTGGCGGATCGTGAGAAGTTCTCACGATATATTAAAGCCCTGTTTAACCCCAAGGAGCAGAACCAGATAAGTGAATTTCTTGAACGCTTGAATTATGCGATGGCACGATTCTTCAGGGGGCAGATAATCCTCGTTATCTGTGTGGGGGTGATTGTAGGTTTCTTTTTGTGGCTACTGGGGATTAAATATTATCTACTTCTGGGTATCATTGCAGGGGTCTGCAACTTCATACCCAATATCGGTTACATCATCAGTTTCATTCCTGCACTTTTAATCGGACTTACCAGTCCTGACCCTCTAATAACTGTGTTGAAGATTGTTGCAGTTTATGTCGGTGAACAGCTCATTGAAAACTTTTATCTGGGTCCGGTTATTATCGGTAAGGCATCAAGGCTCCATCCAATAATTGTGATGATTGCCCTGATTCTGGGTGGGGTTGTCTATGGATTCTGGGGGTTGGTTCTGGCAATACCGGTGGTTATTTTTATTCGGGAATTCATAAACTATTTTGTGCGATTCAATCCGACTGATACTGAAACCAAGATTGACCTCTGAATTAGAACGCCTCACCAATGGCAAAATGCCATCTACCCGGTGACTCTCTGTTCTGGGGGCTGAGCTTCAGTCCATAATCGAGGCGGACACTACCCAGCGGGGTCTTCAATCTTAAACCCGCACCTCCGCTCAATATCAAGGAGAAATCGATTTCTCCGTAATCAAGCCAGACATTACCGGCATCGATAAAGAGAACCCCACCAAGGAATTTATAGATTGGAAACCTCATCTCACCTGAGATTTCAGTCAGAACCTTACCACCTGAGGGGTTACCTTCTGCATCCAAGGGTCCGATTTCTCCTTCGCTATAACCCCTCACCGATGATGTCCCACCACAATAGAATCGTTTATAAACTGGCACCTCTGTTGAAGGCGAAATCTCCTGGACCGCACCGAGTTTGATTGAGGTTGCACCGACAAGCTGATGATACGGCTTGAAACCACATAACCGAATTATGCCTTTGACCAAGTTGACATCCCCGGGCATAAATATTCCGTTCGTTTCAACAATGATATTCAGATATGTTCCAGTCCGGGGATTGAACGGATCATCCCTTTTATCCTGAAGCAGGTTGAGCCTCAACCCCTGAACCCAGTCATTGGTAACACTATCTGAAGCAGAAAAATGTGTGCGCACATTATTCAAATCGTATCTTATGGTGCCCTGGGTCTTCAAGAATGAAACACCAATCTCGTCATATCCACCTATCGACCTTGTCCAGTAGCCGATCCCTTTCTTCCACTGGAAAAATGTTCCAAATTTATTCCGCAGGCGGTGCCAGAGAAAATTGGGGAACATTATTGCGGAACCGAGCCGGAATTCTGCAAAACTCAGCTTTGTATCTATCATTCCCTGCCAGGCGCGGCCGAACATATTGAGATGGGTAAAACCGAGTCCGGCCCTTAAATAGTCCCGGGTTCCGTAGCCGATACGAAAGTTGATAATTTTTGGTTCCTTTTCGTTGAGGTTGAATTCCAATATTTTCTGGTTGGCACCGGACCCCTGATATACCCTGGTCCGAATTGAATTGAAGATACCGAGGTCATAGAGGCGTTGTTCAGCACTCAACAGGTCAACATACCGGAATAAGCCACCAGTTCTCAGTCCGGACTGGTGATGCACAATCTGTTCAGCAGTTAACCTGAGTCCGGTGAATTTGATTTCTTCAATATATTGCCTTTTACCCTCGACAATCTTATATGTAATATATGCCTGATGGCTATCAATCTTCTTATCCGGTACTACAGTTATATCGGTATAACCTTTTTCGTCGTATAAAGAAATAATAATATAGATGTCAGCCTCAATCATCCTTTCATCGAATGGTGCACCATTTTTCAGGGTCAACCGCGTCCTCAGTGAATCACCAGGAAAAATTCTGTTTCCCTTGAAATCAATTTCTTTTACTGTTGTCTGTTCACCTTCTTTGATATCTATCGCAATCTTCACCTCATTTTTTATGCTGTCGAAATCCAATTTATATTCAATATCCGCTTCAAGAAACCCATTATAGCGATAGAGGGCTTTTATCGACTCGATGTCACCATCAAATATAGTTTTATTAAAGATACCTTTACGAAATAGCACCGGGGTGCGAGTCAACATAACCTGCTTGATTTTCTTCTCCTTAATATAATTATTACCGATGATGTTAATCTTTGAAACCTTGAAATTTGAGATACTTAAGATTAATAACAATATTGTAATCATCGGAGTTTAAAATGGAAATCGAGGTCGATGCTTGAATTCATATGTTCCTGGTCATGCCGGGTGAAGATGGAGATATTCTTATTGAGGTCGTAATTAAGCCCGATCGTCTGCAATTCCCAGACTTCAATCCCGGAGCTGTAGATCAATTTTAGCCGTTTGCCGATCTTCCTCTCGAAACCGATGTGGAGCAGGCGTGGTTCAATAAGGTCACCTTTTATGGTGAAATCCTCCAGTCCAAGGGTCTTTTCAACATTCCGCTCAATTGTGCCACGGACCATTCCGATTGCATAATCCTGAGCTGCCTTTTCCAGTTCCACATTCTTAAATGCTCCAGATATATCCCAGCCCGGTCTCCTCTTGCCGACGAGTAGCAGACTGACAATATCCGGTTCAGGGAGCGGCGGCCTGGAGTTCAGCCGGAGATGCCATTTCTTCGTTGTTCCTTCAAAGTTCATAGATATTTCGTAATCACCATCTCTGGTTGTAATACGATGGCTCGCATCAAGGCTCAGGACCGGGTCTATCTCATACGGGTTGTCAAATCGTATAGTCGCATCTACAATCTCAAATTGCTGGCCCAGATACTTAACATATCCTTTCTGCAGGGTATTGATGGTACCGGATACATTCAGGTGGGAGAGATAGCCCTTTATCTGGAGGTTGAGTCCGAGTTCTACATCGGCAACATTATTAAGAATCTTAATGCCATCCCGGGAAGAGACTCCAATATTACAGTATATCTTCTTGAGGAGTTCAATCTCTTTCGTAGGAGGGCGGTTTGCAGTGGTGAGGAGGTCTATAATCTTCTGGAGTTTAAACGGTTCACAATAGCGTGCCCTTTCAATAATGATATCACCATCGATGGAGAATGTATCATTATGGGCGAAAGAATTTATTCTGCTGGTGAATATAAGCGAGCCGAAATCCTTCACATCAAAGTCTATCTCATCGAGGGATAATCTGATTGCCATTGTGTCGACTTTGAGTTCCTTCAGGACCGCAAAACCGTTAATAAGAAAATTTCCTTTATTTATGGAACCTTTTATATAATCTGTCGTTATTCTATCACCCTTGAATTGGATTACACCGGCAACCGAATCGACCAGGATGTTCGGAGCTCTATATTTAATATCCTCCAGACTTAGTGTGCCGTCTATTTCTGGTGATACTGTTCTTCCTGTAATATCGAGTCCGAATGACAACCTTCCTTCAATTTCAGGTGACTGGGGTAATACCTTTACAAGGTCAGACAGTTCTATTTTATTGCATACCAATCTCACATTCAGCCCTGGTGCCTCAGGCATTAGAGGGACCCTGCCTTCAACCTGCATCTTCTGTCCCTGGATTGATAGGATAAAGGAGTCAAAATTGAGTGCCTGCTCTCTGAGTCCGATGATGATTGTGCCGACCTGCCTTATGTATGTCTTACCGAGAAGAAAGTTTACGGTATCAATCTGGAGCTGACCAGTAATTGCTTCAGAATGATTTATACTTCCCTGGATATTGAGCTCTCCACAGAGATGGGCGGTATCACCATTGAAATATGGAGTGAGGTCAAGATGCTCAAGTTTCATCTTAACCTTAAACGGATAGGGCTCGAGCAGATGTGCCCAGCCGTTAATAAAGAGGCTCTTTTTTTTGTTAC
>MUKB01000115.1 GCA_002049785.1 Caldifarciminota bacterium 4484_100 | reverse complement strand
AATCAGGTGAAGATTCGGGTTAAGGTTGATAAGTCGGGGAGGTATAGTCTTGGGGTTTACAATGTGGTTGGTCAGCGGGTGAGGGTTTTGTGGAGTGGTAATAGGGATGCGGGTGATTATGAGTTGGTCTGGGATGGTCGGGATGAGCATAATCGTCGGTTGCCGGCGGGTGTTTATTATCTTATTTATCGGTCTGGTTCTTTAAAATATACCAGGAAATTGGTTCTTATAAGATAAAAGTGGTAAGATGAGATAGACTATGATTATTATTCTGAGTTGGATAGATTGGTTTTTGTGAAGGGTGTTGCTTAATATTGAGTGATCGATAGGTTTGAAGGACAAGAAGTATCGAGATCGGTCTATTTTGGTTCTGGGTCAGTGAGGACAAAAGATAAAGGTAATGATGTCAAAAAATTTTATGCTTTATCATCCTGTTTTTATGTAGTTTAATTTTGATAAAAGCAATTAGTCCATCGCTCAGAGGTTTTGGAATTGCACAATTGTGCAAATATCGAAATTGTGTTGGTAACAGATTTCTGGTTTTTCTCGTTTCTCTGGTTTGTCTCGTTTGTCTGGTTTTTCTGGTTTCTCAATGACTCAATGACTTAATAACTCAATGACTTATGTTTTTTAATGACTTAATGACTAACGATTTTCAATGACTTACTGACTCAATAACTCGATGACGAACGATTTACCAATGACATAATAACTCAATGACTTAATGACTAACGATTTTTACATTATTGACTTGAACTCCATTTATATATATAATAAATTATGCGTCCGCTTATACTCGATAAAAACTGTGCGTTACAGGAACTGAAGCGACTCAGACTGGACCCAATGGCCTATAATATCTTTTTAAAAAAGTTGGATTATCACATAATCAAGATTGATAATCTCAGCAGCGCCCAGGCAAATATTCTCAAACAGATTGCGCTTCTGTCTGGTGCTGATCTTGCCATTCCCAGGAATGTATATGAATGTCGTAGAAATGGCCGATTCAGTGCACTCCTTTTTGCAAATCCCCGCGAAATCGATAAAATCATTGACCGGCTCAAGAAACAGCCTCTACTAAAAAATGTATCCCGGCAATTATCAGAGGTCATAAAACAACCCTGCAAAGTAACCCTCCGCATCCTGAATAAAAACATCAAACTCAACCGCACCCTGATTATGGGTGCGATAAATGTCACCCCGGACTCATTCTATCCAGGAAGCAGATTTATCGATATCACCGCCATTGAAAAAACTGTTGATGATATGGTTCAATCCGGTGCAGATTTTATCGACATAGGTGCTGAATCAACCCGGCCCGGTGCCCAGAGCATCGATGAAAAAGAAGAGATCAAGAGACTTAAAAAGGTCTTGCCCAGAATTGTGAAGAGAGTTAAGGTTCCGGTTTCAGTCGATACATACAAGGCCCGTGTTGCAGAATTTGCCCTTGGTGAAGGGGTCGGGCTCATAAACGACATATCCGGTCTCAGGTTCGACAAAAAAATGGCCCGAGTAATTGCAAAATATAAGGCTGGGGTTGTGATAATGCATATCAAGGGAACCCCCAGGACAATGCAGATAAACCCCCAAAACCCTGAATCGTCCGATACTTGTTGGTCACTCGAGAAAGTCATTCATAGGTATCCCCTTCAATCTCTCTGTTGACCAGAGGCTTGAGGGCACCCTCGGGGTTTCTGCCCTGCTGATTAGAAACGGCGCTGACATCCTCAGGGTCCATGATGTCCAGGCAACAAAAAGGGTTGCCCTTCTTATTGACAGGATAATAAGATGAAGCTCTTCGGTTTCTTACCCCTGAGAGGAATCGATGTTATCGACATCATTGTTGTAGCAATTCTCTTATATGCATTCTTCAGATTTATAAAGGGAACCAAAGCCACTTCCATTCTGGTGGGCCTTGTCCTCTTCTTCGTCATCTCATTTATTGCACGCTGGCTTGACCTCAAGGCGCTCTCCTGGATTATGAACTCCATCCTGACAATCTGGGTCGTTGCCTTCGTGATTGTATTCCAGCCTGAAATACGCAATGCCCTGGCCCGTATAGGTAGGCAGAGACCGATCAAGTTCTTCTTAAAGGTTGAACAGGCAAAGGTATTCGATGAGATACTGGATGCGGTGAAGAAGATGGCCGAAGAGAAAATCGGAGCCCTGATTTTGATTCAGAGAAATGACGGCCTCAATGACATCATCGAAACCGGGGTCAAGATTGATGCCCAGGTAAATTCTTCTTTATTGAGAACGATATTCTTCCCGGATACCCCGCTCCATGATGGTGCCTGTGTAATTCAGGAAGACAAGGTCGCCGCAGCTGGATGTGTCCTTCCTCTGAGTGAAAATCCTGACTTAGGTGAACGGTATGGCCTACGCCATCGTGCCGCTCTGGGTATCAGTGAACAGACCGATGCCCTGTGTATCGTGGTCTCCGAAGAGACCGGTTATATCTCATTTGCGTATCAGGGTAAACTGGTTACCAAGGTTGACCCTGACATCCTGTACCGGTCAATGCAACGTATCCTGACCCCATAGATACCGTTACTTTATTATTACCAGTTTAACTGTTTCTTTCCGCTCCCCTAATTTACAATTCAAAAAATATACGCCAGCCGCCATTTCTGGTATCCTTATCCGCTTCTTGCCCGGACCTATATCCTGGTTCATATACGACCAGACCATCTGCCCGGCAATGTTATAGAGCGAAAGGTTGAGTTCGGTCGGTCTCTTTAAATTAAGGCTTAACTCAGGAATTCGACAGATCGTATTCATCAAAACCTCGGAACCGAGTATCTGTCTCTCTTGCACTGCTCGCTCCTCCACATATGGATTCGATTCTGGTAATACCGGCAGGAAGAGATAAGAGGCCATTGTCGGGGTGCGGTAGACCTTCTGTGTTGCCACGACAAATACCGAGTCATCCCGTTTGAAAGGAGCCCCGGTATTGGGATTTTTCTCAAATCTTGGATAGTTGGAAGAAGAAATAATAACCCGTAATCTATGTCCGGCATTAAACACCTGGGCAGTAGACCAGAGATCAATATAGAATGTATCTGGGACATTCGGAATCAGTGAGTCTTCACGGTCAAAACCATGACGATGTCGTGCCATCAGAATATTATCGGTTACCAGAATTGACCTGCCATCCGGGTAGACATCAGTCACACGCACCGACCAATCTGTATCATAGCAGTCGCTTGCAGCATATAGGACAAACCACAACTTTCCAATAACAGTGAGGGGCGAGGCTAAAGGTTCGGTGGAAAAGACGAGCACATCAGAACGACCTTCAATCGGATTCTGATTTATTGGCCCATACCCGTTTTCAAGGCCGATGAATTCCCTGCCGCCATAGGTGGTGCAGGGATCAGCCGGGTCATAGATGAATGTATCAATCTCAGCAATCTGAGGTGGGATGGTGTCCAGTAAACCATTCTCCCGAAGATAATATTTTTTATATACAACCTCAGGCAATGGCCAGGTATCGGCCTCAACCCAGTGATTCCAGAGGGTTGTATCCTGGGTATCACAATCACCCATCAGATAGAATTTTACGCGCGGTTCCAGGATTCCCCCGGAACTGTCCTGAAGCCAGTAATTATACCAGTTGAGGATCAACTGGATAAACTCAAGTTCATCCATCTCAGCATTTTCCGGATATACGAGATCACCCTGCTCCCGGGTTCCCCAGGCATCACCATGTCCCCAGGGTCCGATAAAAAGCTTCTGGTTATGATATCTTGCCTGCAATTCAGAAAATGTTTCCAGCACTCCATCAGTATACATATCATACCAGCCATCAATATGAAACATCGGATAATCTGCAACATCCCAGCGGGTGGTTAGGTCAACAACCGACCACATAGTATCATAATTGGGATGATTACAGACCGTATCAATCAACCAGGGTGTCTCGACACCTTCAAGCCAGTTTTCAACCAGCGCCTTCCGAAACTCTCCACCGGTGAATCCGCAATGGTGATAAAGAGACGGTGCCGCGACCATAGGTGCACAGCAAACAAGATGCGGAGGAAGGGCACCTGCTGCGTAATACTGAGTTATCCCATGGGCAGAACCACCGAGCATTCCGATCTTTCCATTCGACCACCAGTGGTCAGCAATCCATTCAACCGCGTCATAGCCGTCCTGTAATGCACCCCAGCCATCAGTCAAGAAGACCATCGGCTCACCCTGAGAATCACCATATCCCCGCACATTCTGGACCACAAATACATAGCCGAGGACATCGGTAAATAGAAAGATATAGGTACTGTCCCAATCCCGGCCATAAGGTGTTCTCTGGAGTAGTGTTGGCCAGGGTGGGAAAGAGGTTACCGGATAATAAATATCGGTTCCCAATTTAATACCATCTCGCATCTCCACTCCGGTACTATCATAAACATAGCCGAAACTTATCGTGAAGATTATCAATATTATCAGATATTTTGCCATAATACCTCCCTATGCAATTATATTTGGATTTATTAAATTGTCCATCCACCACATTTACACTTAAATCTGTAAGAACAAATCACGGTTGACTTTTATGATATTTTAATTAAAATATGGTATTGGATGCGGATGGGTGCTGGTGTGCCTACTGGACTTCAAATCCAGGTGTCCTTCGAAAGGGGGACGGTAGGTTCGATTCCTACACGCCTCCGCCACTTTTATTATCTCAGCCTTACAAGCTGCCCAACAATGCCACTCTCGGCAAACGAACAACAGCACTCCTTGATACTTGATAAAAAGATTTAGTCATTGAGTCATTAAAAAACATAGGTCATTAAGTCATTGAAAATCGTTAGTCATTTAGTCATTGAGTCATTAAGTCATTGAAAATCGTTAGTCATTTAGTCATTGAGTCATTAAGTCATTAGTAAATCGTAAGTCATTCTGAACTTGTTTCAGGATTTATGAGATGCTGAAATAAATTCAGCATGACAAATGAGAAAAACCAGACAAACCAGAAAAACCAGAAAAACGAGAGAAACCAGAAGCAGGAAAGACTATTTTACCTATTCCTTCCTGGATAAGAAGTAGATCCCTCCCAGTAGAAACATAATGCCGATGAGCTGGAAAAATGTAATATATTCTCTCAAAACAAAGATTCCCAGAATCGTCGCAAAAAAGGGCGTTGAAAGCTCAAGGGCAGATACCTGAGCCGCCTTTATCAACCTTATACCTTCATAATATAGGATTGTTCCGACACCGATAATGACGCCCAAAAAAACCTGATAACCACTGTTTATCACAATCCCCCTGGTTATCAGTATATAAAAAATAAATATTACACCTGCAAAGAAAAAACGATAAAATGCAATAACACCGGCGGGAAGTTCCTGGAGATATTTTCTCGCTACAATTGTAGTAGTTGCCCAGGCAAATGTCGCTAAAAGAACCAGCAGGTCACCGCTGCTTCCAAATCTTAGAGA
>MUKB01000114.1 GCA_002049785.1 Caldifarciminota bacterium 4484_100 | reverse complement strand
TCTGCGAAGAAGGTATGGAATGAACTCAACACAACATTTTGAAAAATTAAGACAAAAGTGGAGGGAGTCAGAAGTCATATAAAAAATTGACAAATTTCAGATTACGAATATAATTGACAATGAAGGATATCTGGCAGAGCAGAACATCTTTCATCCTTGCATCCATAGGTTCAGCAATCGGCCTGGGTAATATCTGGCGCTTCCCTTATGTCTGTTATGCAAATGGGGGTGGGGCATTTTTAATCCCCTATCTGATTGCCCTCTTAACCAGTGGTATCCCCCTGATGGTTCTGGAATTCTCCTTGGGCCATAAATTCTCAAAACCTGCTCCTGCTGCATTCGGTAATATCAAAAAAGGTTTTGAGGTCCTTGGCTGGTTTGCCCTGCTCATCGGTTTCGGCATCGTTACCTACTATGCAGTTGTAATGGGTTGGTGTTTTAACTATCTCGGTTATTCATTCAATCTCGCTTGGGGAAAGGATACTCAGACATTTTTCTTCAATCAATTTCTGAAGATATCTGATTCACCAATGCATATCGGCAGTATCCAATGGATGATTGTCCTCGGTCTTGTCCTCACCTGGATCGCAATCATCGCCTCAATCTGGAAGGGTCCGAATACCGTTGGCAAAGTAGTCTATTACACCGTAATAATCCCGTGGATAATCCTGATCGTCCTGGTAATCAGAGGCATAACCCTGCCCGGAGCAATTGAAGGATTGAAATTCTATCTCACACCGAAATTCTCTGCATTGCTGGATTATAAAGTCTGGCTTGCTGCATATTCCCAGGTCTTCTTCTCTCTAACCATCGGATTTGGTGTTCAGATCACCTACGCCAGCTTCTTACCTCGTGACTCTGATGTCGTTAACAATGCTTTTTTGGTGAGTTTTGCCAACAATGCAACATCCTTTGTCGGCGGATTTGCAGTCTTCTCAACTCTCGGTTACTATGCCCAGCAGACCGGTCTTCCAGTAAGTGAGGTTGTAAAATCAGGCCCCCATCTTGCCTTTGTCACCTATCCGACAATCATCAGTATGCTTCCCTTTGCTGCTGGACTATTTGGAATCTTATTCTTTCTCATGCTCCTCACTCTGGGTATCGATTCTGCCTTCTCTTTGGTCGAGGCCGGTGCTGCATCAATTATCGACAAGTTTAAATTGAAAAGGATTTATGTGAATATCGGTTTTGGTATTATTGCAATGCTGATCGGCATAATCTACACAACCCGGGGTGGACTCTACTGGCTCGATATTGTTGACCACTTTATGAACAACTATGGACTGCTTGTAGTGGGAATCATCGAATGTATCGCTATCGGCTATTTCTATAATCATAAAGAATTGAGAGAATACGCCAACAGTAAATCTGACTTTACAATCGGTCCCTGGTGGGATTTCTGCATAAAATTTCTGACTCCGATCGTCGTCGGGATTCTATTTGTTACAAATATTATTGAACGGATAAAGGCCCCTTATGGAGGTTATTCAAGGTTCGCTGAATTCCTGGGTGGCTGGCTTCTGATTATTCTGTTTATTATAATCGCGGTCTTTCTGTTTCGAACAAGGAGGAGGGAATAATGCCCATTTCAGCCTGGATAATGTTCGCAGTTGCATCTCTGATTCTGTTTGGCGGCATTCTCCTCTGCCTCTTAAAAATCAGAAAATAGAAAGAAGGCCCTGTCTATTAACGATATTAATCCCGCCGAAACTTCTCTATCCCTGCGTCATAGAGGTCACCGCCGTAAACATCATTGGCGACAATAACTGGAAAATCCTCGACCACGAGCTCCCTTATCGCCTCTGGACCTAAATCCTCATAGGCAACAATCCGGGCTGACTTTATACACTGTGCAATTAACGCTCCAGCACCACCGGTTGCTGCAAAATAGACCGCTTTAAATTTTTTCATCGCCTCTCTTACTTCAGGGCCTCGCTGTCCCTTACCAATCATTCCCTTAAGCCCCAGTTTCAACAGCAGGGGTGTATAAGGGTCCATTCGATAGGAAGTGGTTGGTCCTGCTGAACCGATAACCTTTCCTGGCTTTGCCGGTGCCGGTCCCACATAATAGATGATCTGGCCTTTAATCTCAATCGGCAGGGGTTCACCCTTTTCAGCAAGTTCAAATAATCTTTTATGTGCACTGTCGCGGCCCGTGAGAATCTTTCCACTGATTAGAACACGGTCCCCGATCTTCAACTTCATTATATCTTGATCGCTCAACGGCGTAGTTAACTTTATCTCCTCTGGCATCATACCTCCTATATAATGACACTCTTGTGTCGGGCTGAATGGCAATTGATATTGACCGCGGCCGGGAACGAGGCGATATGCCGGGGATGGACCTCAATAAAGACATCCAGGGCGGTGGTGCGGCCTCCAAGTCCCATCGGGCCGATACCGGTTTTGTTAATTCGCTCAAGCAGTTCCTTCTCAACTTCTGCATAAAACGGATCAGGATTTCTCTCTCCGATATTGCGTAATAAAGCCTTCTTTGCGAGATATGTGACATATTCGAATGTTCCTCCAATGCCTACTCCTACAACAATTGGCGGACAGGGGTTGGCCTTTGCCCGAATGACCTGTTCAACAACAAAATCCTTAATTCCTTCAATCCCATCTGCGGGTTTACCCATCTTCACCGCACTCATATTTTCACTACCTCCACCCTTGGGTGCAATTGTAATCTTTATCTTATCCCCGGGCACAAAATTGGTATGGATGATTGCTGGTGTATTGTCCTGGGTATTGCCTCCTCGAATTGGGTCAGCCAGAATTGACTTCCTCAAATAGCCCTCGGTATAACCCTTTCTTACCCCATCATTTATCGCCTCCGTAATACTTCCCTTAACCCGAACCTCGGTGCCCAATTCCAAGAAGACAACCGTAAAACCACAATCCTGGCATAACGGAACCTTCTCATCTCTGGCAATTTCTGCATTGCGTAAAATCTGGTTTATAATGTTCTTGGCAATCTCAGAATCTTCATTTTTTAGACTGCTCTTTAACCCATCTATCACATCCTCACCAAGATAATAGTTTGCCTCCATACATAACCGGGCAACATTATCGACAATAATATTATAATCCACCTCTCTCACAGGGCCTCCTTCAACCATAATTTTTTATTTGCTGGGCATCAAAAGATAGATTGTTGTCTTTGCAGGAAGCGACTCTTTATCAATCTCAATTTCACTATCTGCTTTCTTGATTTCTTTGTCTTTAATAAAATCATCCACCGGAGCGATTGGGAAGTTGCATTTATCGGTCTTAAAATGCATCGGAATCACGACCTTCGGATTTAATGCGTTGATTACCTCATCCGCAACCTGGCCATCAATCGTATAATATCCTCCAACCGGAACAAATAGGATGTCTACCGGACCGATATTCTGGGCATCAGTCTGGGAAAGTGGATGGCCAAGGTCGCCCAGATGGACGACATTCATACCATCTATCTTCACATTAAATATCGTATTCGTCCCCCGCTCCTTACCGCTGGCTTCGTCGTGGAAAACATCAATGCCGTTAATCTCAATACCTTTTACCGACTTCTTTCCTGCACCCCGCACAAACTCTGGATTTCCTGCGATTTTAGTGAAATTATGGTCGTCGTGTTCTCTGTTCAATTATATCATAATTCAATTGAAAATCAAGACAGAAATATGGTCAAATCTTTACATCCTCCACTTATTATGACATTACGACAATTGTCAAATTATCTAAAAAATTCAAAAAATATCTACAGCATTAAATCGTGGATATGCACAGTTGACTTATTCCTGTAAATCATTAGAATATAATATGCACATTTTAGAAGATCTGATTGAAAAACTCCAGTGGCTTCCCGGCATCGGCAGAAAATCTGCCCTGCGCCTCGCTTTCTTTCTCCAGAAGATGGACGAAACAAAGGTAAAGGAACTCGCTGAAACAATCATTCGCGCCCGAACATCACTCAAAGAATGTGTAATCTGCCATAACCTGACTGAAACCAATCCCTGCCCGATATGCACCGACAAATCCCGGGAGAAGGAGAGGATATGTGTGGTTGAACAACCATCTGATGTTATGATTATCGAAAAGATGGGTGAATACAAGGGCCTCTATCATATCCTTCATGGTGTAATATCACCGATAAACAATGTTGGACCAGAGAATCTTCGCATCAATTCATTATTAGAGAGGGTAAGAAAAAGTCATACAAAAGAAGTAATTATTGCGACAAATCCCACAACCGAGGGTGATATTACTGCAATCTATATCGCCAAACTACTTAAGCCATTAAATATCAGGGTCACCAGGATAGCCCGGGGGCTTCCTACCGGAAGCGATATCGAATTTGCTGATACAATGACACTTGCTAAAGCCCTGGAAGGAAGACAGGAAATTTAGACGGACAACAAATTTACTATTACCAGGTGGCCTTTCTCAATCCTGGGATCTCCCCTTTTAAGGCAAGTTCCCGCAGACAGATCCGGCAAAGGCCAAAACGGCGGTAATATCCTCTTGCCCGGCCACAACGAAAACATCGGTTATATCTACGGGTGGAAAATTTCGGCTTTCTCTTCTGTTTGTTTATCAAGGCAAGTCTTGCCATAAAACTCCTCCTATCTTTTCCTCTCGAATGGCATACCCAATCTTTCCAGAAGTACCATAGCATCCTCATCTTTTTTTGCCGAGGTGACAATCGCAATATCCATGCCGAATACTTTTTTTATTTTATCGTACTCGATCTCCGGGAAGATTGTTTGTTCAGAAAGTCCAAGGTTATAACACCCGCGGCCATCAAATGAATTCCTTGAAAATCCCCGAAAATCTCTTATCCGGGGTGTAGCAAAGTTTACAAATCGGTCAAAAAATTCATACATCCGGGCCCCGCGCAATGTGACCTTCATTCCAATAACCATACCTTTACGAATCTTAAAATTTGAAATCGGCCGCTTGGCACGGGTTGGAACCGGAGCCTGACCAGTAATCTTTGCCAAATCATCCCGCACAATCTCCAGAATTTTGGGGTCGGACACTGCCTCACCAAGTCCAACATTTATAACAATCTTCTTCAGTTCTGGAACCTCAAAAATATTTTTGAATCCCAGTTCTTTCATTAGAGATTTTCTCAATTCCTTTTCGTAGTATAATTTTAATCTTGGGATATATTCTTTCTTCGCTTTTTTAGTCAATGATCTCTCCACACTCTCGACAAATTCTTACCCTTCTATTCTCAATCTTTTCGCGTCTGACCTTAACCTTCTTTCCACACTTCGGACATATCAGAACGAGGTTGGATATATGCAGGGGGGCTGGAACCGTAACGATACCTGAAGGCTTTGTCTGAGACCGGGCACGTTGGTGTTTCCTAACCAGGTTAATCCCTTCAACCAAGGCATAACCCTTTTCAGGAATAATCTCCAGAACCCGGCCCCTTCTTCCTTTCTCCTCACCCGAATTGACTTCAACAAGATCATTCTTCTTGATGTGAAATTTCTGCTTCTTTTGTTGCACCTTCTTCTTTTTCATCTCTACACAACCTCACTCGCCAGAGAGATAATCTTTGTAAATCCCCGATCCCTCAATTCCCGGGCAACCGGACCGAAAACCCTTGTCCCTTTTGGCTCCTTCCGGGCAACCGGACCGAAAACCCTTGTCCCTTTTGGCTCCTTCTGCTCCGTAATCAGAACACAGGCATTGTCATCAAATCGTATATAGGACCCATCCTTTCTACGCTGTTCCTTTTTTGTTCTCACAATAACCGCCTTACCTTTATCTCCTTTCTTTACCGGAGCATTGGGCAGGGCATCTTTTATTGTTACATAGATGATATCACCCAGATGACCATACCTCCTCTTTGAACCACCAGTAACCTGAATGCACATCGCAATTTTGGCTCCGGTATTATCACAAACCTTAAGTCTTGAATAAATCTGAATCAATCCAATCTCCTTATCACACGCCAGCGTTTGAGTTTTTCTTCTCATCATGGGCATATATTTTGGTTGATTTTCTGACATATTTTTTATATAAAGGATGTTTTCTATAATTGGTAATCTTCACAACCACAGTCTTATCCATCTTATCGCTTACCACGATACCAATCTTTCTCTTATGCA
Source organism: Caldifarciminota bacterium 4484_100 (assembly GCA_002049785.1). Taxonomy (GTDB): domain Bacteria; phylum Hydrothermota; class Tepidihabitantia; order SM23-42; family SM23-42; genus 4484-100. Next base: position 1,138 of record MUKB01000114.1, on the reverse strand, counting down.
TTCTTTGCTCCCTTCTTGGCTTTCGGTTCAAGGAGTTTTCTTATCCCAAGTTCGTCCTCCCGCAGTACTGTGCGGATACGAGCAATATCCCGTCTCAAGGTCCGAAGTCTCAGGGGGTTGGGTAATTCCTGGGCACCACGCCTGAGTCTGAGGTTGAATAGCTCACGGTACAACCCATTAAGCATATCGATAAGTTCTTCCCTTGTCTTTTCTCTAAGTTCAAAAACCTTCATATTTTATCCCTGAAGTTCTTTTAATAAATCTGGTTCTGATTGGCAATTTATTTGCTGCCAGCCTTAATAGGTGGCGTGCCTCTGGTTCATTCATACCTTCCAATTCAAATATGATGCGCCCAGGTTTCACCACACTTACCCAATACTCTGGTGCACCTTTACCTTTTCCCATTCGTGTTTCTGCAGGTTTCTTTGTCACCGGTTTATCCGGAAAGATGCGTATCCACATCTTACCGCCCTTTTTCATTGAATGCGAAATCGCAACCCGTGCCGACTCAATCTGTCGGGCAGTAATCCAGGCCGGTTCTAAGGCGATAAGCCCATATTCACCAAAGGCAATGGTATTTCCACTGGTCGCCTTTCCCTTTAGCCTTCCTCTTTGCTGTTTTCGATACTTTACCTTCTTCGGCTCCAGCATCAGCGGACCTTTCCTTTATAAATCCACACCTTGACCCCAACCGTTCCATAAATTGTGAACGAAGTAGCACAGGCATAATCGATGTCTGCATCAATGGTCTGGAGGGGAACACTCCCTTCACGATAAAACGACCAGCACAAGATACCTTTATCCCTTTGGCACCAATCTTCATCGCGGAAATAACCGCACGCTTCATTGCCCGGCGGTGCGAGACACGTTGTTTAATCTGGCGCGCAATATTCTGGGCAACCAGGAATGCATCAAGTTCAGGCATACGAATCTCTTCAATATTGATTGATACATCCTTATTAACCAGACTTTTAATTTCTTCTCTTAACTTTTTGATCTCTTCGCCACCCTTACCAATCACCTTGCCAGGTTGAGCAGTATAGATAGAAATAATAACGCGATTAGATAAACGCCTTATGATGATATCAGAAATCATCGCATCCGCCAATCGCTGATAGAGATATCGTCGGATATGATA
>MUKB01000113.1 GCA_002049785.1 Caldifarciminota bacterium 4484_100 | reverse complement strand
CTTGATTCTGGATGATAACATTGTCATTCTGAACCCTGTGCTGAGGAATCTCAGTATCATTTCAGAATCTCAAATGATGTTGTCACAATGAACTTGTTTCAGTGTCTCAATCTTTTCAACCAGATAAACCAGACAAACGAGACAAACCAGATAAACCAGACAAACGAGATAAACGAGAAAAACCAGAAAAACCAGACAAACGAGACAAACCAGAAAAACCAGAAATCCTGAAATTCCTCAGTATAGGGTTTATGTCTTTTTTACTGCGGAAATGTGTTAACTCAGGACGGAAAATTATTTGTCAAACAATGGTCCGTGCCGGGGTTTTATTTTGAAGTGGTCATAGGCTAATGGGGTTGCCTCTCTACCGCGAGGGGTTCTTTTGATGAAGCCTTCCATTATTAGAAACGGTTCAAATACCTCTTCGATGGTCTGGGCATCTTCACCCACTGCAACTGCCAGGCTCTTTATACCTACCGGTCCACCATTAAATTTCTCTATGATTGTTTTAATAATTCTCTTATCCATATCATCAAGGCCCCGCTTATCAACCTCTAACCTTTCCAGGGCATATTCGCAGATTTCAAGGTCGATCTCCGCTTTTTCTTTAACCTGGGCAAAGTCCCTCACGCGCCTCAGCAATCGGTTGGCAATTCTTGGGGTTCCGCGTGCCCGTGATGAGATCTCCATTGCAGCCTGATCGGTTATCTCTATCTTCAGGATCTTTGAAGAACGTTTTATAATTTTATATAAGTCCTTTGCAGGATAGTAGTCGAGTCGAAATGTGATTCCAAATCTTGAGCGGAGTGGAGAGGTGAGGAGACCGGAACGGGTGGTTGCACCAATGAGAGTAAATTGATTCAGCTTTAATCTCAAGACCTGGGCTCCGATTCCCTTATCCTGCATAACATCAAGGGCAAAGTCTTCCAGGGCAGGATAGAGATATTCTTCAACCGCCTTGTTTATTCTATGAACCTCATCAATAAATAGAATGTCGCCCTGGTTGAGGTTGCTCAAGATCCCTGCCAAGTCAAATGGCCTTTCCAGAATAGGTCCGGATGTGGGGTAGATATTCACTCCCATCTCCCGGGCAATGATATGGGCGAGGGTTGTTTTTCCCAGGCCGGGTGGACCGAAGAGTAGAATATGCTCAAGGGATTCGCGTCTCTTCTTTGCAGCCTGGATAAATACCTTGAGGTTCTCTACCACACCTTTCTGACCGACAAATTCTTTCAGTCTTTTTGGACGCAGGGTGAGTTCGTATATCTCTTCGCCTTCAAGTCGCTGGCTTGTGGTCATCCTTTCCATAATTATTTCCTTAATGCCTGTTTTACAAGTTGCTCTAAGGATAAATTCTTAGGCAGGCCCTTTAATCGCTGGATGGCTTCATTTCGGGTTAGACCCAGGGAGCATAAGGCCTGGATTGCCTGGGCAAAGACACCGGTCTGTTCGGCAAAAGGTAATTTCCCTTTCAACTCCAGGATAATCTTGCTGGCAAGTTTCTTGCCGATTTTGGGAACAGATGATAGTAATTCTGTATTCTCTGATTCGATTGCCTGGGCAATCTCATCCGGAGAAAAGTTCGATAAGAGGTTAAGGCCAGATTTTGGCCCTAAACCAGGAACCGAAAGCAGGGTTTCAAACATCTCAAGCTGGGTTTTGTCCAGAAATCCATAGATAAATGCCTGGTCTTCTTTTATCAGACACTTTGTAAAGAAGACAACCTCCTGACCCGGTTCAATATCATTGAATAGTGATAGGGGAGATTGAATCGTGAATCCAATACCTGAGACATCGAGGATAAAGTAGGGGGGTGATTTTTCCAGAATTTTGCCCCGTAATCTTCCAATCATTTGTTATTTCAACCTGCGCAGGGCAGTGCCTGCGATTGCTACCGCATCGATTGCATGGCTTGAACATCTCTTTGAATCGGTCAGGAGTGTTCTTTCAATTACATATCGAACCTGTCTCTTTGAGGCACGGCCATTACCAGTGATTGCCAGTTTTATCTGGGCCGGGGTGTATTCGAGCATTTTTATGTCCGCGCGGAAGATTGTCAGGATGATCGCTCCCCTCAATTCAGAAGAACGGATAAGGCTTCTAATATTTTTATGGTGGAAGACCTTTTCCAGGACTGCATAGTCAGGCCGATTTTCATTTAACAGGGTTTCAATCTTTCTACAGATTTCATCAACCTTTTTGTATAACGGGCGTGCCCTGGGTCTGATTGTGCCGGTAAGGCTTGCCTTTCCGTTTTCAATTATACAGTAGCCCGTTGCATTGATTCCAGGGTCGATGCCGATAATCTTCAACCTGTTTCAGAGGAAATTTTCTCCATCACCTCTTCAGGGATATCAAAGTTGGCATAGACATGCTGGACATCTTCAAGTTCATCAAGGGCCTCATAAAGCCTTAAGACCTTCTCTGCATCCTTCCCTGATACCGGAACTGTGCTCTGCGGGGTCTTGGTCAATTCACTGCTCTGGATTTCAATATTGTTGTTCTGAAGGATTGATTTGACCTTTGAAAAAGTCTCCGGGGTGCATATTATCTGATAGGTGTTGTCCTCGTTTTTGACATCAGTGGCTCCGCCTTCCAAGGCATAGGCAATTATGGTATCTTCATCATATTTTTTGGCATCCACACTGATGATACCCTGTGCCTGGAACTGCCAGGCAACCGAGCCGGCAGTGCCCAGACTGCCATTATGGCGTGAAAGGATATGTCGGATCTCCTGGGTCGTACGATTTCGATTGTCAGTAACTGCTTCAATGAGAATGGCCACACCATTGGGGCCATAAGCCTCATAAGTGACTTCTTCAAGTGCCTGGCCTTCAATCTCTCCAGTGCCCCTTTTGATCGCCCTTTCGATGTTGTCATTGGGCATATTGACTGCTTTGGCTTCATCTATCGCAGCCCGGAGTCTGGGGTTGGCGTCCGGGTCGTTTCCTTTTAATCTTTGACCATTTTGAATGTCCTGACATAAATCACTCCTACACTATTCTATATAAAATTTATGATAAGTCAAGATGGAAGGTTTCTGGAACCTGTCGACTTTTCGTCCTAATTTTTTAAAATGTGCTGCTGAGGTATCTCAGTATCATTTCAGTATCTCTGGTTTTTCTCGTTTGTCTCGTTTTTCTGGTTTATCTGGTTAGAAAGACCTTAAGTCATTGCAGACCGGGACGGTCTGCGGGCTGAATAGGAAATTGCGGGACGGTCTGCGGGCTGAGAAGAATATAGCTAAGGGGCGTCTTGCCCCGTTGTTCAGGGAGACAATCTTTTTTAAATCCGAAATCCGAAAAATGGAGAGGAGATAGGTTGATTGGATACTTGATTTTTTCCGCAGTTTACTTATGCTTATCTATGAAGAGAATAGATGTTGCGGTCTTCTTTTCCGGTTTCACCGCGGTCATTGCCCAGACCCTGATAATCCGGGAAGGGCTTTCGCTTTTTGGAGGTAATGAACTCGTTTCAGGAATTCTACTGTGCTTCTGGCTTGTCTGTGCCGGGGTGGGTAGTCTTATCTTTTCGGCACTGTGTCGGCGCACAAAGGCAGAATTAATTTATGCCCGATTGCTTTTTACCCTTGCCTTTTTTATCTTTTATTCAATAACCTTTATTCGGTTTGCCCCAAGACTATTCTCTTTACCCTTCGGTGAGATCATTGGCCTGGGTAAGGTTATGCTGATATCAATAATCACCCTGGCTCCGACCTGTATGGTCTTTGGTGCCCTCTTTCCTGCGGCCTCAAGACTTATCGTTCCAGAAAGGGTCTATCTTGTTGAGGCGTTCGGCTCGTTTTCAGGAGGCATACTGGTCTCTTTCATCTTTGTTCAGTTGATGCCACCCTATGGGATTCTGATATTGTCGGTTAGCTTATTGCTCATCTGTGGTTTGGTTATTCTTAGGCGGGAAAGGCTTCTATTTATTCCTATATCTATCTTATTTTTGTTTATTCAGATTGATAATATTGAAAAATTTTTCCGGAAACAGCAGATGCAGAATCAAAATCTGATTGGGCTGAGACAGTCAAGATACGGGGTGATTGCGGTGACAAAGTCTGAGGCGCAGGTCAATTTTTATGTAAACGGTGTATATGACTTCGCATTTCCTGACCCCTATACCAGCGAGGAGGCGGTTCATTATCCACTGCTATTACATCCTGGGCCCAGACGGATTCTTCTGGTAGGCGGGGGCGAGGGTGGTTGTATAGCTGAAATTTTTAAGCATCCCACGGTTGAGAAGGTAACCTATTTAGAGCTCGACCCGTTGCTTTTTCAGATGGGGAAGAGGTACACCAAACAGGACCTCGGTCGATTCAAAGGATTGGAAACGGTCTTCGGTGATGCTCGGTTTTTTATCAAAAATACAAAAGAACGCTATGATGTGGTAATTATCAATCTACCTGACCCGACAAATGCCCAGCTGAATCGTTTTTATACCCAGGAGTTTTTTCAGGAGGTAAAGAGGGTTCTCCTTCCTTCGGGGATTTTCTCCATACGGATTACCACACCACCCAATATAATTAGCCCACTCTTTGCCCAGCTCCTGAAGACGATTAAAAGAACCCTGGAGAAATCGTTCAGTTATGTGCTTGCTCTACCATCATCGAAGTCGACATTTATTTCCGGAGATCGAGAAATTCCACCGAGCGGTGTGGTTGATATTTTAAGAGAGAGGATTGCTGAGAGGAGATTGAATTTAATCTATGTGAATGATTACTTTTTTGACTATAATCTGAGTGACGAGAAATTGGCCTATCTGGAAAGTAGTATTGAAGAATCAAAGGGCTATTTGAATACCGACCTGAAACCGGTCTGCTACTATTTTACTTCTGTTCTCTGGGGTGGTATAGGTTCAATCTATGTGAAGAAGTTATTTATTAAATTTTTTAATTTTAATCCGTTTCTGTTTTTTATTCCGCTTTTGTTATTATTCTTATTTTATCGAAAGCGGTTGATTGTCTATGCATCAATCTTTTCGATGGGCGCAAGTGAGATTGCTGCAGAGATTGTTTTGATAATTCTCTTCCAGGTCTTTTATGGTTATCTTTACGGCTGGATCGGGGCGATCATCGCCTTCTATATGCTCGGGTTGGGGTTGGGGACGATATATTATCTCCATTCACCGATGAAAAAAGGCAACCTTATAATCACCCTTGCCCGGGTTGAATTCATTACCGCATTATATTTTGGAGTTATTATCATTATTTCCCGGTTTAATGTTCCCGGAATTAATGTTTTTATCGCGGTCTTGATATTTCTGGGCGGATTTCTGGGTGGCCTCCATTTTCCTTTGAGTGTTGGAATATTAGAGAAGAAGAGTGCAGGATTGATTTACGGTATTGACCTCATCGGTTCAAGCCTTGGGGCCTTGATTACTGCAGTGCTCTTCATCCCGATTCTGGGAATAATTAATACCCTGCTCATATTTCTTCTCCTCAATGTTCTTGTGGGTATCGGTTTGAGGATAATAAAATAATTTTACTTCGTTGACCCGAGAAGATATTATTATGTGGGCTGGATATGCCTAAGGCCTGGTTAATCTTTCTAATGCTTCGTGATACCGTGCCCTTGTTTTCTCGACAATCTCCCGAGGGAGTTCAGGCGGTGGTGAGTTTCTGTCCCAGTCAGTGCTTAAGAGGTAATCACGCACGAACTGTTTATCAAATGAAACCAGTTTTTTCTCCTTTTCGTACTGGGTGCGGTCCAGAAAACGGCTTGAATCCGGGGTGAATATTTCGTCAATCAGGATAATTTTGTTGTCAATTTTACCAAACTCAAATTTGGTATCGGCGAGGATGATGCCCCGTTCCAGTGCATAATTATGGGCAAAGTTGTATAGTTCAATACTTTTTTGGCGAATGAATTCAGCGTCTCTGTCATGGACGATCCCTTTCATCTGCTCAAACGAGATATTTTCATCATGGCCGGTATGGGATTTTGTTGCGGGGGTGAAGACCGGTTCTGGAAGTCGGTCGCCCTTTTGAAGATTTTTGAATTTTATACCTGCGACTTCTCCGGTCTTTTTATAATCTTCCCAGGCTGAACCCATTATATAGCCCCGAACCACACATTCGATCTCAATTGGTCTTGCCTTTTTAACAAGCATAGAGCGTCCATTAAGGATTTCTTTAGATTCTTTCAGGTTCTCAGGGTATTCTTTGATGTTGTCGGTGATAAAGTGATTTTCGATAATAGATTTCGTCTTTTTGAACCAGAACACTGAAATCTTATTAAGAACCTCTCCCTTGCCCGGGATGAGCGTGGGCAGGACATAGTCAAATGCTGAGATTCGATCAGTGGCAACAATCAGGAAATTTTCTTTTAAGTCGAATACCTCCCTGACCTTCCCGGATTTAAATTTTTTGACTCCAGGAAGTTCTAATGAACCTATGGGGTTATTCATAGAATTCTATATCCTTAACTGCAGCAAGCAGGGCAAATACCCTTTCGTTGTTGCTCTCAGGGTCGATGGGTGTAAAGAAGAAGCCCCGACGCTGGGGTGAATATCCTAAGGTGAGACCGCGTAGAACCTCTCCATCAGTAAATTCAACCTTCACCTTTTTCCCGATCAAGGTTTTATCCTTAATCTGGTCAAATGTCCTTTTGACAACAGGCCGTTTCTTATCCATCCCTTCCAACTCTTTAACAAAGAAGACCGCCTTTAGGTTTGCCATTTTGACCGGGATCGAACGTTCCTGTCCCTCTTTTTTGACCACGAGATGGAAGACCTCCTTATTGGGCTGGAAATCACTGGTATAGCCCCGTTCGGTTCTGCCATCAAGATAACGCACAACAATTTTGTTAACCATAGCCTATTCTATTCAGAAGGGAGGGTTTGTCAACTGG